>JAHEEX010000038.1 GCA_024640465.1 Sphingobacteriales bacterium
CATTTCCCACGGAACAGCCATGACCATGGCGGGCAAATTAGGAGAAGGCGGCATGATCCGGCAGAATGGCAAAATCATCCGCAGGCCTTTGGGAGAAAAAGGAATGGTCGTTGATTTCGGTTCAAAAAAGATTTTTGTGATGAGCATTCCCTGGGGAGATGTTTCAACCGCCTACCACACTACCGGAATCCCCAATATTGAAACATTCACAACTGTGCCGAAGAAGGCTTTCAAAATATTAAAGTTCCAATCAATATTCAATTGGCTGCTGCGCACAGAAATGGTCAGGGATTTCCTGAGAAAAAAAATCAGTCAGCGCCCTGCCGGACCGGATGAAGCCATGAGATCCAAAGCCAGGAGTTTGGTTTGGGCGGAAGTATCCAATGAAAAAGGTGATAAAAAATCTGTGTCATTAGAAGGCCCTGAAGGATATACCATGACGGCCCATGGTGCGCTGATCATTTCAAAAAAAGTTTTGAGCGACTCTTTTAAAACGGGATACCAAACGCCAGCCGGTTGCTATGGTGCAAACCTGGTATTAGATATTCCCGGCGTGACCCGGAAATGATCATCTTAAAGGATAAAATTGTATTTAAAAATTTAAATGTTTTAAGGGTTGTCCCCGACTGTTATAGTAAGCGTGTTTGGCAAATATGGCTTACGCAGTTTAATGAAGATAAAATACATGTTCCACAGAGAGCCACAGAGAAAAAATGGAGAACCACAGAGGACATTTTATGTATTTCTCTGTGCAACTCTATTCACTCTGTGGCCTTTCGTATTTTGATTACAAGTAAATACTGGCCGTGTACAATAGCATTTATAGTAAAAATGCAACAGTTACATAAGTCAGATATAGTTTACATTCAATTCTGTTCCCGAATATCAATGATAAGTTTATCAATCCTAACAAAAATGAATTAAATTGTAATCAGGTATATAATAATACAACACGTAGGATTCTTATTTAAATTAAAGTTCAACATATTTAATCCTTTAAATGAATATCATGGATCAGCGCATCATTAACCTTTACGACGAATACACACATAAACCCTTAAGCCGGGAAACATTTATCAAAAAACTGGTACGGCTTACCGGTAGTGTTACAGCGGCCATGGCAGTTCTGCCACTCATTGAAGTAAACCAGGCACATGCCGCGGTAACTGCGGATGATGATCTCTTTACAGAATACATCAGTTATCCCGGTGTACCGGCGGAAATGAAGGCTTATGTTGCACGGCCGAAAGAAAATAAAAAATATGCCGCAGTTGTAGTTATTCATGAAAACCGTGGCCTGAATGCCCATATAGAAGATGTGGCACGCCGTGCAGCAAAGGCAGGCTTCCTGGCCATTGCACCAAACGCACTGGCGCCAATCGGCGGTACACCTTCCAATGAAGATGAAGCACGCACTAAATTCCAGGAATTGAAACCGGAAAATAACCTGCAAAATTTCATTAATGTTTTCGATTACCTGAAAACGCGTAAGGATTGTAACGGCAACGTTGGCTGTGTTGGGTTTTGCTGGGGTGGCGCCATGTCTAACAGCCTGGCGGTAAATGTGCCGCAACTGAAAGCAGCAGTTGCCTTCTACGGCAGACAGCCTACAGCTGATGAAGTACCCAAAATAAATGCCGCATTGCAATTACATTATGGCGGTTTGGATGAGCGTGTTAACGCCGGCATACCGGCTTTTGAAGAAGCACTGAAAAAGAATAACAAACCCTATGAGTTATACATGTATGAAGGGGTTAATCATGCCTTTCATAATGATACAGCGCCTACCAGGTATAATGAAGCAGCTGCTAAACTTGCCTGGCAGAGGACGATTGACTTTTTTAAAAAACATTTAAAATGAACAAGGCGCTAAAACATAAAAATACTTGTAATAGATCCCTCCTTCGTCGGGATGACAAAAAAGAGCTAAACAAATAGCAGCAAACCTGAATGACTGTTACTTTACCCAGTTTGTTAAATATAAGAGTAGCTATTATTCATCCACTTTCCTGTCATCCCGACGAAGGAGGGATCTCATACCGAAATAAATTTTTATTTAAAATTGACTTTATAAACTAAATTATCTATGCCGATAATTGCCTCTTATGCCGCTCAATCCGCTACTACCCCGCTGGCTCCATTTGATATCAGTCGCCGTGAACCGGGACCACATGATGTGGAAATAGACATATTGTATTGTGGTGTTTGTCATTCTGATATCCACCAGGTGCGCAACGAATGGGGTGGATCAGCTTTTCCCATGGTACCCGGCCATGAAATTGTAGGGCGGGTAACCCGTACCGGTAGTCATGTGACCAAATTCAAACCAGGCGACCTGGCCGGAATAGGATGTTTTGTTGATTCCTGTCGTACTTGTGTAAACTGCCGGGACGGGGAAGAACAATACTGCGATGGAGGTGTGGCCTGGACATACAATAGCAAGGAAAGAGGAACCGATATTCCAACTTTCGGCGGTTACTCCACCCTCATTGTTGCAGATGAAAATTACATCCTTCATGTAGCTGATACTTTATCTCTTCCGGGAGTTGCGCCTTTACTCTGCGCAGGCATCACAACTTACTCTCCATTGCGTCACTGGAATGTGGGTAAAGGTTCAAAGGTTGGCGTGGTAGGTCTCGGTGGCCTTGGTCATATGGGTGTTAAATTTGCGGCGGCTTTTGGTGCGGACGTGACCGTACTGAGCACATCAAAATCAAAAGAGGCCGATGCCCGAAAACTAGGTGCACATGACTTTTTAGTGACATCCGATGAAGAAGAAATGAAAAAAAGAAAAAGTCATTTTGACTTTATCTTAAATACAGTTTCCGCCAAACACGATTACGGCCAATATCTTCAGCTCTTGAAACTAAACGGCACCATGACGCTCGTTGGTATCCCACCCGATGCCATTCCACTGAAAGCAAATCCGCTGATCAGCAGGAGGAGGAGCCTCTCGGGCTCCATGATTGGCGGAATACGGGAGACACAGGAAATGCTTGATTACTGCGCTGAACATAATATTGTTTCTGATGTGGAAGTGATTCCGATGCAAATGATCAATGAGGCATACGACAGGATGTTGAGGTCTGATGTACGCTACCGTTTTGTGATTGATCTCGCATCATTAAAAGTTTAACCGCAAAGAAGCAAAGAATACACACCTAACTTAATTACTAAGTCAATGAAAAATTTTACCGTTTTAATTTTAACCTTTTTAAGCCTTTCTGTTTTTTCACAGAAAAAAATGGATGCCCGCGAGTTCTACGAATTCAGGATTTATCATTATACAAACCAGGACCAGGGAATTCAGATCAATACCTACCTGGAAAAAGCATTATTACCGGCTTTGCATCGCCAGGGTATTAAAAACATTGGTGTATTCACCGCATGGTCGAATGATACAGCTGCCATAAAAGATATATATGTATTAACACCTTATCCAAGCCTGGCAACAAAGTTGAAAACAGATGATCAACTGTTATCCGACAAAGATTACCTGGCTGCGGGAAAAGATTATGCAGATGCCCCTTATGATAAAGCCCCTTATGCCCGTTTTGAAACAATACTGATGCAGGCTTTTCGCCTGGCGCCTGTTATGCAAAAACCAGCACTTAGTGGCGACCGTAATAAAAGGGTATATGAACTCAGGAGTTATGAAAGCTCCACAGAAAAGATCTACCGGAATAAAGTAGAGATGTTTAATGAAGGCGGGGAAATTACTTTATTTAAAAGACTTGGTTTCAACGCAATTTTTTATGCTGATGTGATCAGTGGTTCACGTATGCCTAACCTGATGTATATGACAAGCTTTGATGATAAGGAAAGTCGTGATGCACATTGGAAGACTTTCGTGGATGATCCTGAATGGAAAAGATTATCAGGCTTGCCGCAATATCAGAAAAATGTATCCAAAGCGGACATCATTTTTTTAAGGCCAACAAACTATTCTGATTATTAACCGCAAAGTAAGTATGAACGCTAAGGGAAAGACCTGCGCATAACTTTCATCATCGTTTCTGCACTCCATTCGCCAGGCACAATGATCCTTCTGATAGTATGTAAAGGATCCTTTTCGTCCCTTTTGGCGGAGAGCTGAAATGCAGCTTTAAAACCCCTTTCTTTTAGTAAAGGAATGGCTTCCGGATTCCATAAACCAAATGGATAAGCGAAGTATTCTACAGGTTTCCCGGTAATTGATTCCAAAAGTTTAGCAGGTTTATCTACCTGGATCGGCCAATCGGCAGCATCATATTTCTTCACATTTTTGTGGTCCCATGTATGGGAGCCTAATACATGCCCTTGTTCGCTTAACTCTTTTAGCTGATCCTTACTCATATACCTTGGCTTATCCAGCGATACGGTCATAATAAAAAATACCCCTTTAAAGCCATACTTTTTCATTTCAGGGTAGGCAAGGGTATACTGATCCAGATCGTTATCATCAAAAGTTAGCATCACTGGTTTTTCAGGAAGAGCTTCACCATATGCAAGGTAATTATACAACTGATCGGGAAGAATTGTCTGGTATCCACTATCGGCCAGTATCTTCATTTGTGCCTTAAATGCATTAACCGGAACAATATAATCTTTCGCTCTTTTTGAATCAGTGGGTTTCCAGTCGCGCAACTGGTGGTAACAAAGAATAGGAACCTGTTTCCGAGCAATGATCGTTTGAGCATCCGCCATGATGCGGCTTTTTTGTATCAAAGTATCCTTTCGGGGCAACACCGTATCGGCAACAATCTCCTGTGCTTCTGCCTGGTTTTTGGCGGCATTCCGGCACTGAGCAAAAAAGAATAAGAGAAAAATCAATATGGCAAATAATTTTAGCCGATGATTAGCATAAGGATTCATAAGATAAGGCTGATTTAAGCATTCTGTAAACGAAAAGTCAGTCGTTTTGTTGTTTCCCGATACAGATGCAAAATTACACGCTAAATCTATTCTTTCATCATTTTATCCCTGTTCATTCCGATCAACAATTTCTATTTTTGTCACTTAATTAGTATATGCTGAAGGACTATTATAGGATACTTGAAGTTTCTCCACAGTCAACACCATTGGAAATAAAAAAAAGTTTTCGAAGGTTGGCCATGCTGTATCATCCGGATAAGCATGATGAAGATAAAATTGCCAGCGCCCAATACCGGGAAATCCAGGAAGCCTATGATACACTCACCGACCCATATAAAAAAGAAGCTTACCTCCAACAACGATGGTATGAACAAAGTATGGGCCGAAAATTAAAGGGCAGCGCTCCGCTTACCTCATCCAACATTTTACGCGATGCCTTATCCCTGGAAAAATATATTTCAACACTGGATCCTTTTCGTATCGACAAGGAAGGCCTGATACAATATATGGAACATTTATTGTCGGATGATGCAGTAGATATCCTGCATAAAGAAAATGAACCTGCTATACTTTCAGGTATCTCAGGCATTTTATTAAAAAGTGGTAAGGTCTTTACAAGGTCACAGGCTGAAAGATTGGCCATTTTACTGGAAAAATTAAGTAAAAAAAATAGCGATGAAAGTATGGCCATCCGGCAATACCTGTCAGAAAAAACTAAAGAAGCCAATCGCGATCGATGGAAAATACCTTTGATCTTAATTGTCACTTTTCTCCTTTGCTTTCTGATTTATTTAGCGAGTAAATGATTAAAAAAATATCGGTCAGACTCGGGGCGGTCAGACCGGGATTCGCGCCTTAACCGGTCTGACCGTCCTCGGTCTGACCGACTGTATTTTCTTTATGACTTCCCTCCTTTGCAGTCGATAAAAATCGCTTAATCATAATAAAGCGTAATTTCGCAGATGCATTATTTGTCGGTGGAAGGCCTTACCAAGGCCTATGGTATTAAGCCTCTTTTTGAAAACATTTCCTTTAACATTGAAGAAGGTGATAAGATCGCCCTTGTTGCCCGTAACGGTTCGGGTAAATCAACCCTCATGCGCATCCTTTCCGGAACCGAAATTGCTGATGGCGGCAAGGTCTGGATCAATAAAGATGTTGACCTGGCATTTTTTGAGCAGGAGCCTCAATTCGTGGAAACTTCCTCCATTCTGGATAATATTTTTTTTCATGACCATCCGATCATAAATGCGATCCGGGATTATGAAGCAATCAGTGAAGAAACAGACCCTGATAAATTAAATGAAGCCATCATCCGGATGGATGAACTGGGTGCATGGGACTTTGACACAAAAGTGAAACAGATCCTCGGCCGGCTCAACATCCACCACCTTAACCAACCTGTTGGCACACTTAGTGGCGGTCAACGTAAACGGGTAGCTCTGGCAAAGACCCTGATCGATATCGGGTTTGAACACAAACATGTGCTGCTGATCATGGATGAACCTACCAACCACCTCGATGTGGAAATGGTGGAATGGCTTGAACATTACCTGAATAAAGAACGCATCACTTTATTACTGGTTACGCATGACCGTTATTTCCTGGATGCCGTATGTACGGAGATATGGGAACTGGACGGCAGCAACCTTTTTGTATATAAAGGTGATTATGAAAATTACCTGGAGAAAAAAGCGGCTCGCATAGAAAGTGATGTTGCCAGCATTGAAAAAGCCAGGAACACCTACCGAAAGGAACTGGAATGGATGCGCAAACAACCCCGTGCCAGGACCACCAAATCAAAAAGCCGCCAGGATAATTTTTACCAGGTTGAGGCAAAGGCAAAACAGAGACTGGACGACCAGAAACTGGAACTACAGGTTAAGATGAACAGGTTAGGCGGCAAAGTGGCCGAATTAAAAAAAGTGTATAAACAATTTGGCGAAAAAATTATCCTGAAAGGTTTTGATTATACTTTCAAAAAAGGGGAACGTGTAGGCGTTATTGGTAAGAATGGTGCCGGCAAATCTACTTTTATCAATATCATCCAGGGCATCGAACAGCCAGACAGTGGCAAAGTGAATATCGGCGATACGGTGATCTTTGGTAATTATTCACAGCAGGGCTTACAGGTTAAAGGCGATATGCGGGTGATCGAGTATGTAAAAAATATTGCTGAACATTTTCCGCTGGCAAAAGGCGGATCTCTCAGTGCCGCACAGTTCCTGGAATTGTTCCTGTTCACACCGGAGCAACAATATACCTATATCAGTAAGTTGAGTGGAGGTGAGAAAAGAAGGCTGCACCTGTTGTCCATTCTCTTCCGCAACCCCAATTTCCTGATACTGGATGAACCTACCAATGACCTCGACCTCCCCACCCTGGGTGTGCTGGAAAATTTCCTGGCCGATTTTCCGGGATGCCTGCTGATCATCAGTCACGACAGGTACTTCATGGACCGGCTGGTCGATCATTTGCTTGTTTTTGAAGGCGATGGAATGGTGCGCGACTTCCCCGGGAATTATGCCATATACCGGGCAAGCTTAGACGAAAAAGGAAAAAACAGCCAGCCGGGCACGCTGATTGAAGCAGCAAAAGAAGAACCTGTTGTTCAGGTACCGGAAACGGCTAAACGTAAGATGGGCTTTAAGGAGAAAAGGGAGTTTGAGATACTGGAAAAGGAAATAGAGTCACTTAATAAAGAAAAAACAGCAGTAACAGCTTCACTAAATAGTGGCAGTTTGCCTTTTGACCAATTGGAAAAATTATCAAACAGAATTGGTGAAATCTCTGCTTTGCTGGATGAAAAGGAATTGAGGTGGCTGGAACTTAGTGAATATATTTAACCGCGAGGGAATAAGGAATAAGAAATAAGGAATAAGGAATAAGGAAGTTGAGGGTAAGTTCAAGGAGAATAGAAAACAGTTTTTAAAGAAGAAAAGTGGATATGCTGGGCACCCCTCTCTGGAAGAGAAGGGCTGGGGGTGAGTTGGAAATATATTTAACCGCAAAGAAACAAAGATCGCTAAGACTATTAACTTTTAAACACCGCCTGCGCACGCTGCAACCTGTCATTGATAGCACGGCCCAAACCCACTTCCGGAAAGCGTTCTGCCAGGATAATATCTGCATCCAAAGAATCGATCTCTCGCAGCACTTTAAACAGGTTCCTCGCAGCTTCATGGAAATCGGCAGATGGGGATAAAACAAACTGATACGCAGGTTCGGGATAAGTATACCTTTTACTGAATGAGATAACAGCCATTTTTTTACCGTGATGAACTTGCATCAGGCTGTCTATATCCCCCACCCATAATGGTATATGCGGGGCGTAATGACTTTTTAATTGCCCGGGTGTATCAATCTGAACATGCTGGACCAATTGCCTTACAGGCCGTCCTGTTACTTCTTCAATAGATTCCAATGGTATTGCACCATGTCGGTATAAAATGATTTCATCGTTATCAAAACCTATGATGGTTGACTCCATCCCAACACTGCAGGGGCCACCGTCCAGAATATAGGGTATCCGTCCCTGTAAGCCGTCGTACACGTGCTGTGCTGTAACCGGGCTTACATACCCAAAAGGATTGGCACTGGGGGCAGCTAGGGGGAAATCAAGCTCTTGTAATAAAGATAATGTAACCGGGTGTGATGGAATCCTGATGGCTACTTTTTCACTTCCTGCTGTAACAAGGTCAGGCACTGAATCTTGTTTCAACAGCAAAAAAGTAAGGGGCCCTGGTGAAAACTTTTCTGCGAGTTTCCTGCAGTGTTCCGGAATATTCCGGGCATAAAGTGAAAATTTATCGAAAGAAGAAACATGAAGAATCAACGGGTTGAATCTGGGCCGTTGCTTGGCTTCATATATATTAAGTACCGCCTCTTCATCTAATGCATTACCCGCCAGACCATACACCGTTTCTGTTGGAATAGCCACTACTTCCCCCTGTTTCAGGTAAGCAATGGCCATATTTATATCTGTTCCAATCTGGGTTTGCATGTACAAATTTAACCGGTAAGAAATAAGAACGTAAAGAAAAAGTCAGTAATATATGTATTACTGACTTTTGTATTTTGACTCTTGACTCTCGACTAAGCTTCAGATTTCTCTTTGGTAGTAGTGTCTTCTTTCAAAGTGAATTGAATTTTTTGTTTCTCCTTATCCATGTCGGCAATCATGATATCACCTGGTTTGATTTGTAAACTCAGGATCTCTTCTGCCAGAGGATCTTCCAGGTATTTCTGGATAGCCCTGTGCAAAGGCCTTGCGCCAAATGCCTGGTCGTATCCTTTATCTGCGATGAAGTTCTTGGCTTCCTCTGTTAATTCCAGGGAGAATCCAAGATTGGTCAAGCGCTTCATTACACCCTTCATCAGGATATCAATGATCTCAAAGATATGATGCCTTTCCAGTGAATTAAAGATGATTACATCATCAACACGGTTCAAGAACTCAGGAGAGAATGTACGCTTCAGTGCTTTTTCAATAACCGCTTTGTTGTTCTCTTCCGCATTTGATACCCTCGAACTGGTTGCAAAACCTACGCCTTCTCCAAAGTCTTTCAACTGGCGGACACCGATATTGGAAGTCATGATGATAAGCGTATTCTTGAAATCCACTTTACGGCCGAGTCCGTCTGTAAGCTGACCATCATCCAATACCTGAAGCAGTATGTTATAAATATCCGGGTGCGCTTTTTCAATTTCATCCAGCAGGATCACACTGTAAGGTTTACGCCTGACCCTTTCCGTTAGCTGACCTCCTTCTTCATATCCTACATATCCGGGAGGGGCACCAATGAGGCGGCTCACTGTGAATTTCTCCATATATTCACTCATGTCTATACGAATGAGTGAATCTTCTGAATCGAACATATAACGGGAAAGCGCACGCGCCAACTCAGTTTTACCTACCCCTGTAGGGCCAAGGAAAATGAATGTACCGATGGGCTTCTTGGGATCTTTCAACCCTACCCTGTTTCGCTGGATGGCTTTCACCACTTTTGAAATGGCTTCTTCCTGTCCAACCACCATCGCTTTCATATCCGTTGCCATATTGCGGAGCTTCTCTGTTTCTGCCTGCACCATCCGTTTAACCGGGATGCCGGTCATCATGCTCACCACTTCTGCAATGGCTTCTTCAGAGATCGGGTAACGTTTATGTTTGCTCTCTTCTTCCCAGTTATTTTTGGCTTTTTCCAGTTCTTCCTGGAGCCTTTTTTCATTATCACGCAGGGAAGCAGCTTCTTCAAATCGCTGGCTCTTCACTACTTTATTTTTTTCCTGCTTGATATCCTCGATCTTTTTCTCCAGTTCCAGTATCTCTTCAGGAACATTGATATTTTTCAGGTGTACGCGGGCGCCAACTTCATCCATTACGTCAATGGCTTTATCTGGAAGAAGTCTATCCGTAATATACCGGTCGCTCAGCTTCACACAAGCATCGATCGCTTCATCCGCATAATTTACATTATGGTATTCTTCGTACTTGGATTTGATGTTGTTGAGGATCATAATGGTTTCTTCCACACTTGGCGGATCCACCATTACTTTCTGGAAGCGGCGGTCCAGTGCACCATCTTTCTCGATATACATACGGTACTCATCTAGCGTGGAAGCACCAATACATTGGAGTTCACCACGGGCAAGGGCCGGCTTGAAAATGTTTGAAGCATCCAGGGAACCACTGGCGCCACCGGCACCAACAATGGTATGGATCTCATCAATAAAAAGGATTACATCGCGGTTCTTTTCCAGTTCGTTCATGATCGCTTTCATGCGCTCTTCAAACTGTCCGCGGTATTTTGTACCTGCCACTAATGCAGCCAGGTCAAGAGATACCACTCTTTTATCAAACAATACCCTCGAAACCTTACGCTGTACAATGCGCAGGGCCAGTCCTTCCACGATGGCGGTCTTGCCCACTCCGGGTTCACCAATCAGGATGGGGTTGTTCTTTTTACGACGGGAAAGTATTTGCGAAACCCTTTCGATTTCTTCTTCACGTCCAACTATTGGATCAAGGGACCCCATTTCTGCAAGACGTGTAATATCACGACCAAAATTATCCAGTACAGGGGTTTTGCTTTTTGCTGCTGCACCAGCCTGTTGTTTGGAACGTTGCTGGTAGCCTTTCTTTTCTTCATCGAATTCATCATCGGGATCATCGGTGTATTCGCTGCGCACATCATTGCTCTTCACCAATCCCAGTTCATTGCGGAAAAGGTCGTAGTCCACATCAAATTGATTTAAGATTTGTGTTGCGATGTTTTCTTTATTCTTCAGGATAGATAGCATCAGGTGTTCGGTTTCAACCGTAGGGCTCTTCAGCGCTTTGGCTTCGAGGACGGTTACCCGGATCACTTTTTCAGCCTGGCGGGTAAGCGGCAGGCTGTTGATATTGGCTATATTTTTCCCTGTTTTATCTTTTACTGCCAGTTCGACCTCCTTGCGGAGTTCGTACAAGTCAACATTAAGGTTTTTCAGGATTTTAACGGCCGTGTTCTCCCCTTCTCTTATCACGCCGAGCAACAGGTGCTCAGTACCGATAAAATCATTGCCTAACCTCAGCGCTTCCTCCCTGCTAAAAGATATGATCTCCTTAACCTGGGCCGAAAAGTTGTTGTCCATTAGAGGTATGATTTATTTTTTTGAGTCAATACAATAATAACGAATAATTTTGACTTCTGTTGATAGAACTGCACCATCAGGCTTTTATTGTGCGGTCGGCCTCAGGAAGTTATGCAAAGTTCGACAAAGGGAGAAACATTGTGCACTTACCTGTCTGCCGGAAACAATCCTTTAACAAAATGGCCGTTTAGTAATACAGCAGCCAAAACATTACTCAGATGAATGTCAAAATTGATACCAAGGAGAAATTCCATGTCATAAACATCCTTGAACCGGGATTGACTGCTAATATGACAGAGGATTTACATAAACTGTTTACAGAGTACCGCCAAAAGGAAGTTAAAAACATCGTGCTGAACCTTAAAGGAGTCGTTTTGATCGATGAACCAACGGCTTCCTGCCTGCTTTCTGAACAAAACCTGGCGTATGAAAACGGACATTCTTTTGTGATTTGCTGCCTGGAAAAGCAGGTTGAAGATTGGCTCGACAAAGCTGAAGTACTGGAAATGATGAATGTTACCCCAACGGAAAGTGAAGCATGGGATATAATACAGATGGAAGAAATAGAAAGAGAATTGATGGATTAATCTTTGCGTCCTTTTTTGCTTTGTGGTAAAGACTTGATTATATAAAATTATGCTTGCAGTAACCATACTAGGAAATAATTCTGCGCTGCCCATGCACGACCGTCACCCTACATCACAGTTGGTGACCAATGGCGAGCAATTATTCCTGGTTGATTGCGGCGAAGGCACACAGATCCAGATGAACAGGTATAAGATCCGGCGAAGCAGGATCAACCATATATTTATCTCTCACCTGCATGGTGATCATTATTTTGGATTATCCGGACTGATAAACAGCTATAGTCTTACAAACAGGACCGAGCCATTGCATTTATATGCTCCGGCCATGCTTGCAGAAATCCTTGACCTCCAGTTCAAGGCTGCCAGTGCGCAATTATCTTTTCCCCTTCATTTTCATCCGCTCGGTGATAATGAAATCATTCTGGATGATAAAAAATTATCCGTATTAAGTTTTAAAGTTCAGCACCGGATTCCCTGCTGGGGCTTTCTTTTTCGCGAAAAAGTTAAACCGAGGAAAGTTGATCCGGTTAAAGCTTACCAGGCTGGTGTTCCTCCGGATTTTTTCTCCCGTTTGAAAGATGGAGAAGATTATATAAGCCCGGATGGCAAACTGGTTTTGAATATTGACGTTACCAAACCTTCGCCCCCGGCTTTGTCTTATGCATATTGTGCCGATACAAAATATGATGAAAGCCTTATCAGCATTATTAAAGGCGTTGACCTCATTTATCACGAAGCAACTTATTTGGATGATCAGCGGGAAAAAGCCATCGAGCGTTTTCACTCCACTGCTAAACAAGCCGCCACACTGGCTTTGCAGGGAAATGTGAAAAAACTACTGCTTGGGCATTTCAGCAGCAAATATGAAGTGCTGGATGTTTTCCGCGAAGAGGCTGCAGCGGTTTTTCCTAATGTGGAAGCTTGTAAGGAGGGTGTTACTTATCTGGCAATACATTAACCGCTATGACGGTTCCATGCCAGGCAGTATACAAAAACAAAAACTGTTTTTTCCATTTACCGATTTACTTTATTTACTCACCCCGTCCACGCCAAGGCGTGGCCACCCCTCTCTTTAAAAAAGAGAGGGGATCAACAGCCCTTCAAAGCAATGACACCGCACTATTAAAAAATTATTGATTGTAAAGAAAGGTAGATAAAGGCTGTTGGCTGTTCCCCCTCTCTTTTCTAAAGAGAGGGGCAGGACTGCGAAGCAGGCCGGGGTGAGTCAAATCAGGAATACATTATCCGCAAAGGAATGAAGAACGCTATGCAATCGCGGCTTTCAATGCCTTGATCTTATCCAACAACTTATCACTTACAGGAACAACCGGGAGCCTGACATGATTTCCGCAAATGCCCATTTCGTTCATATATGCTTTAACGCCACTGGGACTGCCTTCAGCAAAAAGTGTATTGATAATATCCACCAACATGTAATGCAATGGTCTTGCTGCGGCAAAGTCGCCAGCCAGGCAATGCCTGACCATCTTTGAAAAAATCTCCGGATAAGCATTTGCAACAACAGAAATTACACCTTGTGCCCCTAGAGCGATCATAGGCAATGTAATACCATCATCCCCGCTGATCATGCCAAAATCCTTTGGCTTATATTTCATGATCTGCATGATCTGATCGAAATTACCGGAGGCTTCCTTTGTAGCAATGATATTTTTACAATCTTCGGCTATACGTACTGTTGTCTCAGCTGAAACGTTCATGCCGGTCCTGCCGGGAACATTATACATGATCAATGATAAGGGACTTGCTTCGCTGAGCGCTTTATAATGCCGGTATAACCCTTCCTGACTGGGCTTATTATAATATGGACTAACCGACAGGATCGCATCATATCCCTCGAGGTTAAAACTGCTGAAAGAATGTATGGTTTCTTTAGTATCGTTTCCGCCTATACCGGCAACGAGGGGCAGTTTGCCGGCATTCACTTCTGCGACATAGGAGAATATTTTCTGTTTCTCTTCTTTATTCAAAGTGGCCGTTTCACCGGTGGTTCCCAGTACAACAAGGTATTCTACCTGGCCATCGGTCAGGTATTGTACCAGTTTTTTCAAGGCGGGAAAATCAATATCCCCATTCTGTTGAAAAGGAGTAACAATGGCAACGCCGGTTCCGGTGAAAGTTTGTTTTGTCATTAAATAAAATGGCTTTTTTCTGATGTTGATTTAAGCGCTTTTTTCTTCCCAAAATCCCATGCGACTGAATTTCTCCACCCGCTGGTCGATTCGGTCAATCGGGTCTATTTTTTTTAATTCGGCCAGGACCGGAACGAGGTATTCTTTTAAGATGGCGGCAGCTTCATTATAATCCCAATGCGAACCACCCAGTGGTTCCGGGATGATTCCATCTACCAGTCCAAATTTCAGCATATGTTCAGCAGTGAGTTTAAGCTCATCGGCTGCTTTTTCTTTCATATCCCAGCTTCGCCAAAGAATGGAACTGCAACTTTCCGGGGAAATCACCGTATACCAGGTATTTTCCATCATAAATACCCGGTCGCCAACACCAATTCCCATGGCTCCGCCACTCGCACCTTCCCCAATAATCACGCAGATCACGGGCACTTTAAGGCGCATCATTTCAAAAATATTCCGGGCAATGGCCTCTCCCTGCCCCCGTTCTTCTGCTTCTATTCCCGGGTAAGCGCCAGGCGTATCTACCAGGGTGATGACCGGTTTATTGAATTTCTCGGCAAGTTTCATCAGCCGGAGCGCCTTCCTGTAGCCTTCCGGGTTTGCCATACCAAAATTCCGTAGTTGCCTCAATTTGGTATTAATGCCCTTTTGCTGTCCCAGGATCATCACTGTTTCCCCGTTGATCTGTCCAAATCCACCTACTATGGCTTTATCATCTTTAAAGTTCCGGTCGCCGTGAAGTTCTATAAAATTCTCACAAATTCGGTTGATATAAGCCATTGTATAGGGCCTGTCCGGGTGGCGACTCAGCTGTACCTTTTGCCAGCTGGAGAGGTTAGCCGTAATCTCGCCTTTCTTTTCAATGATCTTTTCTTCCAGTTGTTTGATGGAATCAGTCAGATCCAGTTTATTTTTCTCTGAAGTGATTTTCAGTTGTTCTATTTGTTCATACAGGTCCTTGATGGGAACTTCAAAGTCCAGGAACTGACGGTTACTTAGTTCGGGCATAGGCGGTTAATTAGTGCCGGCGTAAAGTCCGGTTATTGTAAAGGTAAGGGTTGGGCAAAATTTGAACAATTTTGTTGGCTGAAATTTAAAAAACCCTACCTTTGCCAGCCAGATTTGAGGATTGGATGAATCGGCGGGATGGATTGTGTGGATTTCTGAGGATTTGGTTTGAAATTTTGGATCGGTAGTTCAGTTGGTTAGAATGCCGCCCTGTCACGGCGGAGGTCGCGGGTTCGAGTCCCGTCCGGTCCGCAAAAGCTTCTCTTTTATGAGGAGCTTTTTTTGTTTATGTCATATTATATATACATTATCCAAAGCGAGAAAGATGGACAATTCTACAAAGGATTCTCTGAAAACCCTGCTTTAAGGCTGAAACAGCATAATAATGGTGAAACAAAAAGTACTATGTTCTTCGTGCCTTGGAAATTGGTTTATGTAGAATTGATGCCTACAAAAAAAGATGCACTGATACGAGAGAAAAATCTAAAAAAAGCCTCACGGGAAAGAATTTTTGCATTAATCGTACATCCAAAAAATATTGTCGCAAATTTTTCAATTGGTTAGAATGCCGCCCTGTCATCCCCACAGTACTGTGGGGACGGGTTCGAGTCCCGTCCGGTCCGCAAAAGCCTCTCCTTGAGAGGCTTTTGTATTTTATTGAAAGATATTTATTTCACCAATTACTTCTTTAGCTTACCCGATTCCCATTTTATCGCATTCTCCAACATCTTTGCAAAGGGTTCCTGTTTCCACGCTAAAGCATCATGTCCGATAGACGTATAAAACGTCCTCCCTTTTCCGGTTGCCCGGTACCATGCCACCGGGTGATCCTTTCCCATACCAAAGTTTTTATCCGTCATCCAAAGAAGATTTCCACTCGGGTTAATTTTTTCGCCATCAATCGTGTAGAGAATGTTGAATCCCTTTGCCCTGGGATTTTCGAAAAACACGTACCACTCATCAGTATGCTTCCATGTTGAGGGCAAACTTGCTGAGAGCAAACTATCTGGCACGGCATGTAACACAACATCTGCTTCCTGAACATTTGGATGAAGTGCATGATGTGAAAATTTTGAGCCCAACAGGTTTTTTTCGTACCAATCCCAATGGTGGGAATCGTCCCCTGATCCATGAATGCCAATAAGGCTACCTCCCTGCTCCACGTATTTTTCGAGGGCTTCTTGCTGGGCATCGTTCAACACACGACCGGTGGAGTTGTTAAATACCACCGCATCAAATTTTGCAAGTTGTTCCGGATTGAATACCCCGCCCTCTTCAGTGCTGTACAGAAACCAATTGTTCTTTTTCGCTAAGTCTTCAAAAACAGTTTTACCCGCTTCAATTGACTCTGCATGACGAAATCCGGTGGACTTTGAAAATAACAAAACCGCTTTCTGGTTTGCCGGAAAATGAATGGATGGCGCTTCTGTTTCAAACGAAACAGGAAAGCCATTTTTGATCTTATAAATAAAACCTGCCAGTAAAATACACAGGAGAAGAATAATTGATAATAGCGTCCAAAGAAGAATTTTAAAAAATCTTTTCATTTGAGTGATGCTTTAATTCTTTGAGACATGGTGCAATTGGAATCCAGGAACATATAAACTGGTTACACTGAAAGATGTATACATGCATGCATTCAGGGTGAAGGATCTCATTGGATATTTCGATAAGATCCCTCGTTCCTCGGGATGACAGTAGAGAGGTTGATTAATAGTTACCATATTGAACGAACTGCTATTAGTCAAACACCCTCCTGTCATCCTGATCCCGCACATGCGGGTGAAGGATCTCATTTAATGTCCCCAATAGTTCCTCTTCACAAACACAAAAAATTTCCTCTTACGTTGATTATTTAATTTGCTTTACGGTCTTGACACGTACCCCTTCCGCCTCAAACATATTCATCAGGCTACCGGTAACATGATCATCATCCTTCTTAGTTAGCAACAGATTAACATCATAACTCTGCACATTAAAGTAAAGCGTGACCTCATTATCTTTTAGCTCAACATTGGCAATTTTAGATAGCTCTACACCCGATGTATCCTGCACAATACCGGAAATCGAGTCGTTCTTACTCTCAAGAACAAATATCAATTTTGCATCACCATTGGGTGTGCCCTTAAGGAGTACACTCCATTTGCCATTGAAATATTCTGCACCGGCTTTTGATTGTGCATGAACGTTAATTGACAATATCAGCATACATAATCCGATGAAAATCTGAATTGATTTTTTCATGAAACGGTTGTTTTATTTATTAGAAATTGATTACGATTTATTTTAAACATGGTGATCAATAGCTTAGACCAAATCCAAATTTGAAAAGCGGGTCCTTGCTGTCGTATGGTACATCTTCAAATTGATTACGCACAGCCTCCATGGATGATGGCAGTTCAAAGGGCAACCTGCCTCCTGGTTTAGCTTTACCGAAAATCACATCAAGAAGCGCCCTGTCTGAAGCACCGAAATTTCCAATGAGGCCGGCACTTTTTGCTGCAATTTCCGGAATAACAGCCGGACGATCTAAATATATATCCACAATGGTAGGTACTTTATCCAACAAATCCAGTATCTCCTGCTTTTCCTTGCCTTTGAAATCTAAATCGCCATGGTGAAACAATCCTTCGATAAGACCGGGCCGGGGCTGAAACGGTGTAAAAAGTCGGATGATGGCCATGTCTGCATCTGTAGGATTATCAACTACGGTTGCATATTCTCCAGCAATTTTCTTATCGATATCCCGAACATATATTTTCAGGTTTGATTGAAGGGGAAGTGCTTTTTGTTTTTTTATCATGCCATTCTTTAGAAGCACCAAAGATCTATGCTGCGCATCCATACCCAATTTTCTGAATTCTTTATTGCCAACAATTTCGGCTGCTTTATCAACATCCACATAGGGATTATCAAAAAGACCAAGTCGAAATTTATCCCTAAGGATTCGTCTTACCGATTGGTTGATTCGATCTTCCGAAACTTTTCCTTCTTTGACTAACTTCACTAACATTTCCGGTATGGTCTCTCCTCCAAACTGATCGATCCCGGCGTTGATAGATTTCAGCATCCTTTCCTCAGGCGGCAAATGTAAAACACCATGGGCACGGGCTGGCAGATCCATCCAAAGTATTTTCGTATCAGTTATAACACCCCAGTCTGTACACACCACTCCATCAAAATGATATTTTTGACGAAGTAAACCAGTGATTATTTCTTTATTAAATGCAAATCCAACATTTTCAGAAGTCTGGTCCATTGGCACGCCATAATAAGGCATGATCTGCGCAGTCCCAGCGGCAAATGCTGCTTCAAAGGGAATCAAATGATAATTGAAATTTTTACCCGGATAAACCTGTCCTTTCTGAAACTGAAAGTGCGGGTCAAGACCTTCCTTCTGCGGGCCGCCACCTGAAAAGTGTTTTGTCATGCAGGCAACGCTGGTGGGAGAAAGACTATCCCCCTGGAATCCTTTGATGTATGCATACACCAGTTTTGCAGAGAGATGGGCATCTTCACCAAATGTTCCATTTATCCGCGGCCATCTTGGCTCGGTTGCAAGATCAGCCATAGGATGCAAAGCCACCTGTATGCCTGCAGCACGATATTCCTGGCGTGCAATATCACCAAACTGTTGTACCAGCGCCGAATCCCCAATGGCTGCAAAACCCAACGGCTCTGGCCATTGAGAGAAATCACCCGCCATCGAACTAACAAATTCATTTTTAGTGAAATGATTTTTAGGATCCGATCCAATGGTAACCGGTATGCCTAATCTTGTTCTTTCAGCAGCCTTTTGCAGCTTGTTCTGCCAGTTAGCTAACTCACGCGTGTGCGGTGTTTGCAATAAATTGAAATGGTTCATTTTTTTTACTACCAGCAACTCAGAATTGGGTAGCGCCAGAAAGGACAGCGGACTTTTGACAGATGGTGTTTCAGACAAATCCCCGGTACTGCCCACATTAATAATGCCAAAGAACATCGTCCCGGCTTTCTCTTCCAGCGACATTTGTCCGATTAGATCAGAAACCCTGGATTCAATGGGCTGCCTGCTGTCCTCATATACATCGAGCTTTCCATTCTTATTTAAATCCCGATAAGCGTAATCATTCTCTTTAAGCAATTTTGCTTCTGCACCCAGTTTAGAAAGGTTTTCCTTTGACTTGATGTTGGCAGATATAAGCATATATGCAAAGCCTATCAATACCAGCAAAACAGTACTGAGGAGCGTATACCCGATAATTTTAAGCAGTCGTTTTATATTTTTATTCATGGCATTCTGTTAAGATAACATACTTTTATTAAACTTTAATAAATGAAGATATAATATAAATTATTTCATTTATTAAAATTTAATAAATAATATTACAGCTACCTTGAAAAATGGAATCTCTCGAAGAATTTAAGGCTTTTATCAAAAAGGGGCACCTGGAATACAGGCCCAATACATCTGTTGATTGCGTAATTTTTGGCTATCATGAAGGCGAATTGAAGGTACTGCTGGTGAGAAATAAGCTACTGACAAAGTGGTGTTTGCCAGGTGGATATATTCGCAAAGTGGAAACACTGGAAGAAGCTGCATCAAGGATCACCATGAACAGAACCGGGATCGGTAATCTGTTTTTGCAACAATTCAAGGCTTTTGGAAATCCTGACCGCAACCAGTCGCAGACAGTAGACATGAACAGGCTTTCTGAATACGTTAAAATGGACAGCAGGAATCTTGGCTGGCTGGAGGGCCCAACAATTACAATTGGTTTTTATGCAATAACAGATATTGTACATGCAAAACCCGCTCCGGATATATTTTCGAGTGAATGTGCCTGGTTCCCTATGACGGATTTACCCAAATTAGGTTTTGATCATGATGAACTGGTTCGCGAAGCCCTTTTTTCTATGAGATTACATTTATATCATTTCCCTATCGGCAAAAATCTTTTGCCTGAAAAATTCACACTGAGGGAGGTTAAAGAATTTTATGAAGCGATGTCAGGGAAAGAGCTAAATGCATCCAACTTTCCAAATAAACTGATCTCCTTAGGTCTAATCAGTAAAACAAAAGAAAAGCGAAAGATTGGCGCACACCGCTCCCCTGTTTATTATACTTTTAATAAAAAGGCATATGAAAAAGCCCTGAAAGAAGGACTGGTGTTGGTTTAAAGTTGAAATTAAGTATTGTTGAAAAAAGTATTTGAACAGGATGGCTCTACCGCGAAGAAAAAAGAACGCTATGCAGCATTTCAATCACAATGCAGCCGAAATCGATTTTACCTTCCATTGATTCAATATCTTTCAATCTGGTCAAATGCCTGTTCCTCCACATCTTCCATCCTGGAATTAAATTCGATTCTTTTATGTCCAAAACCAAGGATAATCAATCCGGACAAAGCACAACCTGCCATCACAACTGCCATCGGAAATGTTGTGCCATTATTGATTAAGCCCACCAATGCTGAGGCTATTGCGCCAAAAGCCATCTGCATGGCCCCCATCAGGGCAGATGCAGTGCCGGCTTCTTTCGAAAAAGGCGCTAATGAGAGTGCGGCTGAATTAGGAAAGCTGAATCCCTGCCCGGCTAAGAATAAGAACATCAGGAAAATGGTACTGTAGAGGTTGAGCCAGTCGAAATAACTACCGATGCATAATAAAAGCCCAATGATGGATTGAACTACTAATACAGTCTTAATCATCTGTGCGCTGGTAAACTTTCTGAGCAGTACATTATTCAACTGGCTGCAGGTAATAAGCCCCGCCGCAATCAGTCCAAATATCCATCCATACTGTTGTTCACTCACTTTAAAAATCTTCATAAATACAAAGGGCGATCCGGCCAGATAAGCAAACAAACTTGCTGCTGCAATGGCCCCTGAAAAGGCATAGGTAAAAAATTGTGGCTGCTTCAATACAAAAATGAAATTTTGTATGATGGGTTTTGGTCGGAGTAATATCGAATGGTCTGGCTGCTTGCTTTCCGGCAACAGAAAGATTACCGCAAGCAACAGAATAGCAGCAATAATAGCCAGCACTATAAAAATAATTTTCCATCCAAAAGCAATGATTAAATAACTACCCACGGTGGGTGCGATAATGGGCGATACGCCCAAAATGAGAATCAATAAGGAGAATATTTTTACATTTTCATTTACCGGGAACATGTCGCGCACAATGGCGCTCGGCGCTACCATGCCCACACAACAGCCCAGTGCCTGTAAAAAACGAAACCCAATCAACATTTCCACTGAATCAGACATCGCACAGGCTAAAGATGCTGCGATGTAAATGGCAAGCCCCACATAAAGAATCAGTTTACGACCATAACGGTCCAGCAGCGGACCACAGATCAGCTGTCCCAAACAAATACCAATGAAAAAACTTGACAAAGAATAGGCAACATTGTCAACAGTCGTATTCAGGTCTGCGGCAATGGCCGGGAAACCCGGTAAATACATATCAATAGAGAAAGGCCCGATGGCAGATAAAAGACCTAAGATTAAAATTATTGTGGACCTTTTTTCCTTGAGCATAATTTTTTTTATCAGGATTAATTCATAACAAACAGGTCTTCTAACATGTTTTTTAAACACTTTCAAATCTTAATGCGACAGGTATAGCCATATCACTTTATCTTCATCCCTGGCAGCAGTGGCAGGGTTTCCACAAGTTCGAGCGACTTTACCATCTCCTTAGTGATTGCCTTGTATTTTAAAAAATGAGGTGTCTGAACATGCGATTTGTATGCCTGCCCACTCGCATAAATTTCAAGAATGGTGATATGAGTTGGATTACTTTTTTCAGATACGGCATATAAGGTCAGCAC
>JAHEEX010000191.1 GCA_024640465.1 Sphingobacteriales bacterium
TACCAGAATGTTTGCCCTGCCAGTTTTTTAATTTTGCTCAATTGCTAATCTGTTTGAGGCGTAAAAGTAAGACGAAGCGAAGTATTTTTTGAAATATTTACTGAGTTGACTGATAGTAAATTAGTAATACTTAATTTTAAATGACACCATTTTGCTTCAACATTGTAGAAATTAATTTATTAAATATGAAAACAGCTTTATTCCTTCTGGCAATTGGCCTGACCATGTTTACCGGAATTCAGGCACAGAATTCAATTGAACCTACCCGCAAATATGAAGGATCGGTTGAATACCAGAAAACAAAACAGCCTGCTACCATCCTTGAATTTAATTATCCTGAAAAAGATGTAGAGAATGCCCTTGAAGATTATGTACAGAAACAAGGCGGTAAAGTAAAATCAAATAAAGGATTTTATTATGTAAAATCATTAAGGCTCCATAATCGTGAAAACAGGTATTTTGATGTCTATTATAAAGTTACCGGTTCCGGAAAAGGCGATAATGCAAGGTCTACGGTATATCTAATTCTGGCAGAACCGGGTGAGGATATTTTATTGCGTGCAGGCAGTAGTTCAAATGGCCATGCTGGAGCAGCAGCCAGTGTTGGCGCCGTTAGTTTTTTTGATGGGATTGGATCAGAATTAGGCGAGTATGATCTTAATAAAAAGATTATCGAACAGGAAGAAGCTGTGCAAAAAGCGGATAGAAATTTAACTTCACTAGATAAAAAACGCCAATCGCTGGAAAAGGAATTAGATGACCTGAGAAAAGAAATTGAAACACAGAGAGGCGATTTGGAGATTCAAAATACCTTACTGGCCCAGTTGAAAGAACAAAAAGAAAAAAAGAAAAAGAAGAATTAAGCCAATCAGATCAGCGTCTCCGTTTGCGGTTGAATGATTATTTTTTTGCAATCACTCTGGTTGTGAGAATCTCTTATCTTTTATAAAAGCAGTATCCGTAAGTGTGTTTAGAAACTGTACCAAGTCGGCCTTTTCATTGAGGCTGATACTTATTTTTTTCTTTACCAAAGGATCCACGGTTGGTCCGTCCTGTACAAATAACCTGTAATGATCAATCACTGCACCAATGGAAAAAAATCTGCCGTCATGACCGTATGGGGCAGTCACCTGAACATTCCTAAGACTGGGCACCTTGAACTTTAAAGAATCTTCACTTAACCTGGTAATACGCATTCTGCCCAGGTCTTTAAGGCCTGTATTAATCGGCATACCGGTATTCCGGTAAGAAAGGTCGGTGAAGAGTGGTTCTTTGTGGCAGGTACCACATTTGGCTTTAAAAATGGTATAACCGCTTTGTTCTGCCAGTGTAAATGTTGTTTTGCCAAGCATCACCTGGTCGTATTTTGAATTACCCGAAACCATCATGCCCATGAACTGCGCCAGCGCTTTCAACATTCTCTGTGATGTGGCATTTTCATCACCGAAAGCTGCTTTGAACATATCCCGGTAACGGGTATCCGAATTCAATTTTTTAATAACGTTCTCAACTGTTTCGCCCATTTCGTTTGGTGCCGTTAAAGGAGCCAGTGGCTGAACTTCCAGGTGATTTATACCTCCATCCCAGTGAAGTTCTTTATGCCAGGCCATGTTAAAAATACCGGGAGCATTGCGGGTTGTGAACTGGTTGTCAATGCCATGGGAGAATGCATGGTCGAAAGTTGAAAACGCTGCAAACTGCTGATGGCAGGACGCACAGGATGCAATACCGTCTTTGGCAAGCCGTCCATCATAGAACAATTTCCTGCCTAATGCGAATCCTTCAGTAGTTAGCGGGTTATCTTTAAACAGATCATTCGGTGCCGGAAAGTTTGCAGGCACTTCAATGTGGAGTATGGATGGAGACTGTATGCCTGACTTATCATTTTTATTGCAGGAATCAATGATGAAACTTCCGGCGGCCAGCATAACCAGGAACCATATGGTAATAAACCTGCGCATTACCTCCTTACAACAGTATTAAGGGTGAAAAGATTGGCGTAATTATCTGCATACCTAACTGAGACAGGACCTGGGCTCATATTCTCAGATATGGAAGATATGGGTAAATCGTTAGCTGAACGGAACCATTTGTCCAGGTTAACATCGATCACCATTTCTGTTACATTTGTTTTTTCGAGTACCCATTCCGGTTGGTTAGGCAGTGGCAGCACAATTTCACGTTGTGTTTTTTCTCCTTCCCGAAACCCGCCAATATGATATGTGAAAGTATTATTCAGGCCCCTGGATAAGCTTGAACTGCCTTCCAATTTAGCATTGATATATCCACTGTTCCATGTCCAGAACATACCATTTAACGGGTCCAGTGCGCCGGTTTGTGCACCACTTACATTGTAGATACTGTCGATCCCAACCTGAAACATAAGCCGGTTAAATGGGTTTGAATTTAATTGTACCTCAATAATTTGAGATGCGGGGTTAGCTGCGTCCACCAGGAAAAACCCATCTTCTTTACGGGCAACCGGTGTTGGTAATTCCTGCAGGAGGCTGATCTTACTCACATAAAATTTGAATGCGGTTACTTTATAGTCTTCACCAATCGGGTTAATATATTCTTTATTGAACTGTAATGGTTCGCCATTTGCGGAAGGCTGGAAATTTAGTCGCAGGGTATATGCCTCCCCTTCAAAACTTTTTTCTTTCTGGCAACTAATGGTAAATGTGGTAATTGCGAAAAACAAAACCAATAAATGTGTAGTTTTCATAATTACTATTATTTAGTACTCGGATCTGTCGAATTTTTTTCTGCCGGATTTTATTTCTGATGTCTTTTTCTTTGTTCTTATCCGTTTTTCTTTTGATGCTTTTGTTGGCCTGGTGCTGATGCGGCTTTTCTTTTTTCGCATCGATTCCGTGATCAGTTGATTCATCTTCTTTATAACGATTTCCTTATTCCCCAACTGCGTCCTTTCTGATTGTGATTTTACAATTAATATCCCGTTTTGTGTAATCCTGTTTCTTAATTTATCCTTAATAAGAGCTTTTTGTTCATCATCAATCAGTTGTGATTTATCTATATCCCACAATCCCTCGGCCATGGTTTCAACCTTATTCACGTTTTGCCCCCCTGATCCACCACTTCTTGCGGTCCTGAAACTGATTTCCCTGGTTATATCTATCTTCATCATATTAAAATTACCATTTCATTTTCACCCTACATATGAGAGCCGTCATCCAAAGGGTACAAAAAGCTACTGTGCGTATCGACAACCAAATCCCGGGTTCCATCAACCAGGGCTTATTGGTTTTGTTGGGTATCGAAGATGCTGATACACAGGAAGATATAAACTGGCTTAGCGCTAAGATCATCAACCTGCGCATTTTTAATGATCTGGAAGGCATCATGAATCTCTCATTAAAAGAAATTAACGGTGATCTTCTACTGGTTAGTCAGTTTACCTTACACGGATCTACCCGTAAAGGCAATCGCCCATCCTATATACGTGCATCAAAACCCACGGTTGCCATACCCATGTATGAAAAAATGATCAAACAATTGGAGTCTGACCTGGGAAAAAACATTCAAACCGGCGTTTTTGGTGCGGATATGCAGGTTGAATTAATAAACGATGGCCCCGTTACCATCATTGTTGATACAAAACAAAAAGAATGAGCCCTCAGGCACAATTTTTCCCAATGAAATTTAACCAGCCTAAATTTTTTTATAATGACCATCGCAGAAGCCCAGGTAAAAGTTGATCAATGGATCAATACAACCGGTGTCCGTTATTTCAGTGAACTGACCAATATGACGATCCTGACGGAGGAAGTGGGTGAACTGGCCAGGATCATGGCTCGGACATACGGCGACCAGTCGTTTAAAAAGTCTGACCTCCAAAAGGATTTACCTGATGAAATGGCGGATGTATTATGGGTATTACTATGTCTTGCCAATCAAACCGGTGTGAACCTAACGGAAGCCCTGGAGAAAAACTTCGAAAAAAAGTCAAACCGGGATAAGGATCGGCATAGGGAAAATGAGAAGCTCCGGTAGCCAGTAGCCAGTTTGCAGTCTCCAGTAGCCAGTTGACAGCCAAAGTCGGGAGTCTTTAGTCGGGAGTCGTTAGTCAACAGCCAAATGCGGGAAGCAAGAGTCATTAGTCAATAGCCAGGGGAATAAGAAATAAGGAACAAAAAATAAGGAAGGGAATACACTAACCGCAAAGACGCAGAGCCGCTGTTTTGAAGGGCTGTTTCTGTCGACTGGCTACTGTCGACTGGCTACTTTTTTACTATCTTTGCGCGCTATGATTACAACAGATCCCAATAAGTTTCAGGCGATTATATCCCATGCCAAAGAATACGGTTTTGTATTTCCCTCAAGTGAAATATACGACGGCCTGAGTGCCGTTTACGATTATGGACCCTGGGGCAGCGAGTTGAAAAAGAATATCAGGGAACAATGGTGGAATTCCATGACCCGGATGCATGACAATATTGTGGGTATTGACTCAGCTATTTTTATGCATCCAACGATCTGGAAAGCATCCGGTCACGTGGATAATTTCAGCGATCCCATGATCGATAATAAAGACAGCCAGAAAAGATACCGGGTAGATCATCTCATTGAAGGATATGCCGAAGAGTTGAATAAAAAAGGCCATCCTTTGGAAGCTGAAAATTTGATTTCCGAGATGGACAAGCTTTTAGCTGCCAGTGATTTCGCCGGCATTAAATCATTAATTGAAACACATAATATAAAATGTGCCGTTAGTGAAACCTGCAACTGGACAGATGTACGTCAGTTCAACCTGATGTTTTCAACTCAACTGGGCTCAGTAGCCGAAGAAGCCAATGAAATTTATCTTCGTCCGGAAACTGCTCAGGGTATTTTTGTAAACTTTCTGAATGTTCAGAAGACGGCCCGGATGAAAATTCCTTTCGGCATAGCGCAAGTGGGCAAAGCTTTCCGCAACGAGATCGTTGCCCGCCAGTTTATTTTCCGGATGAGGGAATTTGAACAGATGGAAATGCAGTTCTTTATCAGGCCCGGCACTCAGAAAGAATGGTACGCATACTGGAAGGAAGAGAGAATGAAATGGCATACCGGGCTGGGTTTCCCGGCAGATCATTATCGCTTTCACGATCATGTGAAACTGGCCCATTATGCCGATGCCGCTGTGGATATCGAATATGCGTTCCCGATAGGCTGGAAGGAAGTTGAAGGCATTCATTCCCGGACTGATTTTGACCTTGCAAGTCATCAGAAATTCAGCGGTAAGAAAATGCAGTATTTCGATAATGAAATCAACCAGAATTATATTCCTTACGTAATTGAAACGTCTATAGGCCTTGACAGGATGTTCCTGCTCACGCTATCCCATGCCTATACAGAAGAAACATGGACGAAGGAAGATGGTAAAGAAGATAGTCGGGTAGTTTTAAAGATCCCGCCAAAACTCGCACCCATCAAGCTGGCGATCCTTCCTTTACTGAAGAAAGAAGGCCTTCCTGAGATAGCCCGCGAAATCATGAAAGACTGCAGGGATGATTTTTATTGTTTTTATGAGGAAAAGGATACCATTGGAAAACGGTATCGCAGGATGGATGCATTGGGCACACCTTTCTGTGTAACTATTGACCATCAGACCAAGGATGACCAAACGGTAACCATTCGTTATCGCGATTCAATGGCACAGGAACGCATTCCAATTTCGTCTATACGTGATTTGGTTAGGCAAAAAACCAGGTAAGCATTAACGTTATTTTTTCTGAAGCCAGAGGAACAGGTTCCCGACCTGTTCCTTCAGGTATATATTCCAAAGGGTTATTGCATTTGCAGAAGGCAACAGTGAGAGCAGCCCGAACTTTTTGTCTGAAGGAAGGGCGAGGTATGCACAGGGGAAAGGTCTTACCGCCATACCTTCATTTGAAAAAGTTTTCATGGCCCTGGGCATATGAAACGCTGAAGTTATCAGTACAAAAGGCCCCCGTATCATTAGCGAATCTGTGATTCGGTGTGTAAGCCGGCTGTTTTCAACGGTATTCATCGCTTCCCTTTCGCTCAGGATATCCTCTTTTGGAACCCCCATTGCAATCAGGTTTTCAACAAGGAAATCGGCTTCACGGAAATCATCACCGGCAAAAATGGCATTGCCCCCGGAAACAATGATCTTTCTGATATGTCCTTCTTTATAAAGTCGAAGGGTTTGGATGAACCTGTCGGATGTCTGATTAAAAAATCCTTGCTTATAGGTTTCATCATAACCTGCCAGTCCGCCCAGTAAAATGCCCGCACTGTATTGTTCGCCCCTGTCCATGGGTTTTGGGCTGCTCTGGTACCGCAGCATCAGATTTTGAATAATCCAGTTGTTGGCAAAAAAGAGCAGTAGTATCAGGGACAGTGTATTGGTTTTTCTTTTTCTCACGGGATCTTTTATAAACCAGGCTGTTATTGAAAGAAGTACTATCCACAACAAAGGGTTTAGCAGAATGCCGATAAATTTTGAAAAGAAGAACATGATTTATTGTGTTGAATCAGCCTATACTGTTATCCGTAAATTTCCTGGTGAATTGATTTTTTATCATACCCCAATTCCAGAATCCTTTGTTTAGCTTCATGGATCATATTCTTCCAGCCGCACAGAAAAAAATCTGCCGGCTGTTTTTTGGTTACCAATTGAGCGTATACATCATGCACATAACCGGTATGACCTTCCCATTGCTCACGGGAGAGAACTGGTATATAATGAAATTCTGGATGTTGTTCACTTATTGCTTTCAACTCTTCATAATAAAGCAGGGATTCCCTGCTGCGTGTACCGAAAATGAGGAATATTTCCTTGTGCGGAATATTATGAAAAAGGATATAATGTATCATGCTTCGGAAAGGAGCGAGTCCTGTTCCTGTACATATAAAAAAAAGGTCATTTTTAATTTGTTCCGGTAAAGTGAAAATGCCCTGAGGACCCCGAAATGATATTTCTGTTCCAATGTTGGCCTCGTTGAATAAAAAATTGGTTCCCGGGCCGGTTTCATTTCGAACGATGATCAGTTCAAATACATTGCTGCCATCAGGCCAGGAAGAGATGGAATAACTACGCCATCTTTTATTGGGCTTTTCATGTATTGGCAGGTCAAGGGTAACAAACTGTCCCGGTACAAAATCAAACCGATCCAGTTCATCTACCTGGAACCAGAAACGCAGGGTTTCTGGTGCTTCTTTTTGGATGCGGATGATTTTACATTTACGCCATGGTGGGACAGTCATACCATCAATAGTTAAAAACGATGTATCAGAATAATAAGTGGATTTTCTCTTTGCTCTTTAAAGTTCAAATAAAAAAAGACACAAAATCCATTGAGTTGGATTTTGTGTCTTTTAAAATGAAACTAATATTTAGTTTTTAATGAATTTCTGTACAAACTGATATTTCCGATCGTTACTGGTTACGCTTAAAATATATGCTCCCTTTGATAAGAGGCTTACATCAATTGTCCCATTCTGATAGC
>JAHEEX010000192.1 GCA_024640465.1 Sphingobacteriales bacterium
TGGAAAATGGCACCATGTTTTGCAACGAAATAATCAAGGACATCAAAACCAATATTGTGGCGGGTATGTGCGTATTCCGCACCAATATTGCCCAGGCCCACAAGAAGGAATTTTGACATATAGAAATACTGAATTAGCTAAAAAAATGCCCCTGCAATAATGCAGGGGCAACGAAGATAGATTTTTTACGATTATTTCTTTGCTGCCGGAGCTTTTGCTGCTGCGGCAGGTGCTGCTGCTGCTGCTTTTGGAGCTGCACCTTTAGCGGCAGGTGCGGCTGCTTCCTCCTGCTTAAGTTGACGTGTCATTGAAACAGAAGCGATGGGAATCCTTGGAGAATTCATGATCTCGTAGTTTTCAATTTTTACGTCTTCCACGCGGATATTACCATTCAATTCAAGATTGGTAATATCAACCTCAATATTTTCCCGAAGAAATTTAGGGAGCGTTTTGATCTTAAGCGACTTCATTTTGATTTCCAGTTTACCACCGGCCTTAACACCAACAGATGCTCCTACGAATTTCAATGGAATGGTGGCAGATACTTTCTTATCTCCAACCAGTTCCAGCAGATCAACGTGATTCAGCCTGTCGGAAACTTTGTCAAATTGCAGGTCCTTTAAAATACAGGTATAGGTCTTTCCATCAACTTTTACTTCAGCTAACTGAAAGTCTGGTGTGTAAACCAACGACTTAAACGCCAAAGTTGATGCTGCGAAATTAACCTCTTTAGCACCCCCGTAAATTACACCAGGTACCAGGTCCTGAGAGCGTAACTGGCGGGTGGCTGTTTTGCCCGTTCCGGTCCTCAGTTGTCCTTCGATTGTAATCGTTTTCATTGTTTATGTTTGTTTTAAAATTGACTAAATGCTCTTTTTTCTTTTGGCTTTCCCTTACGGCTAAATCTGTATTAGCCTTTCACTTTCGATTTTCCACTTTCGACTTTCGATTTTCACTTGTTTCTCATCTGTGAATGAATAAACAAGCTGGCAATACTTTTATTCTCGTATGTGTTCCTGATGGCCGATGCAAATAATTCAGCAACACTCAACACCTTAATTTTAGAATTCTGAGCCCTTAATGGAATAGTATCGCAAACCACCAGTTCTTCCAGTACACTATTCTCAATATTGGTATATGCGTTACCACTCAAAACAGGGTGTGTGCAAAGTGCCCTTACACTTCTGGCACCCTTATCTTTCAGCAGTTTGGCTGCTTTAGTCAACGTTCCTGCTGTATCACATATATCATCGATCAATACTACATCCCTGTCTGTTACATCACCAATCACCACCATACTTGAGATCTCATTGGCCCGCTTCCTGTGCTTATCGCAAATCACCATTTCCACGTTAAAATAGCTGGCCATTTCCCTGATCCTGTTGGCACTTCCCACGTCGGGGGCCGCAAAGGTAAGGTTTTCCAGCTTAAGATTCTGTATATATGGGATAAAAATGGCTGAACTGTCGAGGTGATCCACCGGAATATCAAAATACCCCTGTATCTGGGGGGCGTGGAGGTCCATGGTTATGACCCTGTCTGCACCAGCAGCGGTTAACAGGTTGGCAACCAGTTTGGAACCAATGGCCACCCTGGGTTTATCCTTCCGGTCCTGCCGGGCGTATCCAAAATATGGTATAACGGCTATGATCTTATAGGCCGATGCCCTTTTGGCAGCGTCGATCATTAACAGTAATTCCATGAGATTATCACTTGGAGAAAACGTGCTTTGCACAAGGAAAACATAATCGCCTCGTATACTTTCGAGGAAGATTGGCTGGATCTCTCCATCGCTGAATCGCTGGATGCTGATTTTGCCTAATCCCGGACCGTATTGGGTGGCAATTTTTTCGGCAAGATATTGAGAACCTGTTCCGGAGAAAATTTTAACTGAGGGGCCTATTCGTTCCATAACCGCTTAATGTGCGGCGAAGATAGAAATTCGTGGATATACTTTACAAATAAAATAGCTGAAAGGAAGGGAAAATATTGATCCTGCCTGTTTTCAGGCGAAAAAGTTAAACGGCAAATTTTAAATAAAAAAGGAAGGGTTGAAACCGGTTTTACTTAAATACGGTAACCATGGCAGTGGTTCTGTTTGTATTTACATCGTTACTCTTCTGATCCATTGAAATGGAGGTCTTTTTTGTTTTCATTACCCGGTACAGGGAAGTGCAAACAAAAACGGAAAAAATGAGTACAACAAAATACATTCCGATGCAGAACAGTAATGGCTGCAATGAGCCAAGGATCAATTGACGGTTTGTTTTTTTCATAAGACACGTTTTAGGTTCTTCCGTGAAAAGGATATTAGGATTGAGAGATAACGTTAACAAAAGCAAAATATTATGCAAGAGGAACAAAAAACAGCCATAAAAGGCTGGGCACCTGACGACCGGCCCCGGGAAAAGTTGCGCACCAAAGGCGCCGGAAGCCTGAGTGATGCTGAATTACTGGCCATTTTGATACAAAATGGCACCAGGGAGAAATCTGCGCTTGACCTGGGTAAAGAACTGATGATCAAAAGCAAGAACAACCTGGTTGAACTCGGCCGCTTATCTATTCGTGAACTCATGAAAATCAAGGGAATAGGTATGGCAAAAGCCATTAGTATAGCAGCGGCCCTGGAACTCGGTCGGCGGAGACTGGCCACGGAGAACCTGGATAAACCGTTGGTTACCAGTAGTTCATCGGTAGCCCGCTTCCTTCAGGCCAGGTTCAGGGACCTTCCCCACGAAATCTTTGCTGTGGTGTTCCTTAACCGGGCCAATAAGATCATTCATTTTGAAATAGTCAGTTCCGGGGGAATTACCGGCACGGTAGCCGACCCGCGTATCATTTTAAAGAAAGCATTGGAAGAGGAAGCAGTAAGCCTGATTCTTTGTCACAACCATCCTTCCGGCAGCCTGAAGCCCAGCCGGGCTGATGAGGAACTTACCTTAAAAATAAAAGAGGCGTCGAGGTTCTTTGATATCAAAGTCCTGGATCATGTAATTGTAAGTTCTGAGGGATATTTCAGCTTCGCGGACGAAGGACTGATTTAGAGTCGGGAGTCGGGAGTCGGGACTAATTAGTCGTTAGTCATTAGTCGTTAGTCATTAGTCATTAGTCGTTTTTTTATTTAAATCCATTCACTTATGGGCACTTATTTTGATTTGATAGTATATAAAAAAGCATTTTCACTTGCAATGAGAATCCACGAATACAGCAAACATTTTCCTGCTGAAGAAAGTTATTCATTAACAGATCAGATCAGAAGATCTTCAAGATCAGTTTGTGCAAATCTTGCTGAATCTTACATTAGAAGAAAATATAAGAATTATTTTCAATCGAAATTAAATGATGTCCAATGTGAAAACACTGAAACCCAGGTTTGGCTTGATTTTGCTAAATATTGCGGATATCTCAGCGATAATATATATCTCGAATTAAGTGCAGAAAATGATGAAGTGGGAAAACTCACCAGATATATAATTAATAACCCGGAAAAATTTCTATAGAATATAAATTTCTGCCCATCAAATCCAGTCTGTATTTCGGCTGTTGACTAATGACTAACGACTCCCGACTGCCTTTCAAGGCTGTTGACTAACGACTAATGACTAACGACTCCCGACTGCCTTTCAAGGCTGTTGACTAACGACTCATGACTCCCGACTCCTCCTCACGCTTGCGCAGTAGGGCCGCCAAAATGTAATGGCAACTGCACTTCCTCAAGGTCTTTAATCACACCGTTCGCCGCTTCAAAGCGCTCCACATTGTCTTTCATGGCATTCATAAGCCTCTTTGCATGCTGCGGTGTAAGTATGATGCGCGACTTCACTTTACTCTTAGGGGTACCTGGCATTACGTTTACAAAGTCCAGTACAAATTCTGCATGACTATGTGTAATGATAGCCAGGTTTGCATACTGGCCCTCAGCCATCTCTTCCGAAATTTCTATGTTCAACTGATTCTGTGGTTGTTCCGGCATAAAATAATTTTATAAAGCAAGTAACAATAAAAAATCCAAAAAAAACAGGCTGTAAGAAATCTTACAGCCTGTTTGTATTTTAATCCGGAAAACGATATCCGTAATTTACTTAGTCAATATCCCAGAAAATCCTGGTTGTGAATACATCCACTGTACCCTGTGCAAGCACATTAGCAGTATTTGATGCCTGCTCTGTACCTGGATAGAATAAGCGTAATGGACGAGGTGATCCAGGAGGAACACTGGAAGATTGAGGTGTGTTTGGATAATTTGTGCGACGATATTCAGCCCAGGCTTCCAGACCACCGAAATTGGTCAAAGCAATCCATTTTTGCATCCAGATGGCTTTTAATTTATCTGTTGAAGCAGTCCAATCAGCTTCATTAATGCCACTGGTCAATAAAGTAGTTGCATCGGTTAATGAAGTTCCAGTTAAGCGGAAGGATTCTTTAACACCCTGCTCATAATAACTTTGAGCTGTTCCAGTTAAATTAACACCAGCACCATACAATTGCTTAGCTTCAGCTAAGAGGAACTGAACTTCTGCAGCAGTCATGATATGATAGGGTTTATTAAACTGACCTTTCACAAATACAGATGGGCCAATATAAGATGTTGATGGAGCGGTATAACCGGAACCAACACCAAATGGAACACCTACATAATTTGAAATAATTTCAGTCTTTGTACTGACGCCAGGGTTGTTTGGATTTTCTCCACCTGCTGCGTAAGCAATCCTTTTCATCCTGAAAGTATCGTTTGTTGCTTTCAACACATCAAATAAGTACTTGGTTGGACGCGGATACCTGGCGAATGCACGGGTTGCGCCATTTGCGTCATAAGCAAATCTGTCATAATAGAAATTTGTTTTACCCGCAGTAGCCAACCAACCTGGATTGATACCTACATCAACTCCAGTTGGCAAAAACCCTTCAGTTACCGCTGCTGCTTTATTGATTTCAGCAATAATATAAGCAGAGCGTCCTGCGATACGGCTTTGACGAATTAAAATCCTGAGTTTTAGGGAATTGGCAAATTGAATCCAACGGGTGCTGTTACCTTTAAAAGCAACATCAGCAGCGCCACCAGCACCTGTAAAAGGATTGGCTTTGATATCCACAATTGCAGAGTCCAGGTCTTTGATCAGACCTTCATAAATGGCTTTCTGATCATCAAAAGCAGGAAACAGGTTTTCGCTGCCCTTTAAAGCCTGTGAATAAGGAGCATTACCATAAGCATCAACAATTTGCTGATATATGAACGCCTTCATAACCCTGGAAGGGCCTTTCATAAATCCCTGCTCAGCTGCATCAGCTCCATTTTTGGCATATTCAAAATCAGACAGGATATCATACCAACCATCCCAATAGTTAAAATTGGTATTGGTGAATAAGTATGAAAAGATGGTTGGATCAAGAATATAGGAACTGGATTGGGTCCATTGTCCAGACCAGTAAGAACCTAATTCATTTCCTAAAACATTACCACCATCTGCAGCAGTTGCTGTTGTTAAACGGGTAAGTGCATTGGTAAATACAAAATCCGGTGTAGATGATGGAAGTGCGTTTGGATTGGTATTCACATCCAGCCAGGTTTTCTTACAACTTGCAAGAGCTCCAACCAGGATGGCCATCCATATTATATTTTTTAGTCTCATTTTCTGTTGCGTTTAAATAGTGTTTAGAATACCAGGTTAATGTTTATACCATACTGACGTACGGGAGGGGTCTGGTTTGTATCATTAATACCAATCAGGGTTGAGTTGTTTACACTAAACTCCGGATCTGTGTAGTAGTTTTTCTTATCAACAATGGTGAAAAGGTTACGACCATACAGACCAAAACTCATTCCACTGAAAATTTTTGTTTTGGCAACTGTTCTTGAAGGCAGGTTATAGCTTAAGCTGATATCCCTCAATTTGATGAACCATGCATCGTTAACAAAATTCTCGGCGAAGAGACGATAGTTATTTACCCACCATGCATATTCTGGTTCACGAACATTGATTGATGTATTTTCTACCACTTTACCAGATGCGGGATCCAGATATCCGCTGTTTGGCACCCTTTGTGGATCCCTGTTTTCTGTCCATTTACCGGAACCGGTAAAGGTCATATCACGGCCAATTTGGGAGAACATAACGTTTCCACCCCTGTATTCGAAGTTTGCTGTTAAGGTCAGATCTTTCCAGCGTAAACGGCTACCCCATCCCAGGATATGCTTAGGAATGGTACGTCCCTGATCTTTCAACACACTGTTTGGAAGAGGATAACCTGAAGATGGGTTGATGAGTACATAACCAGTTGCACTGTCGCGCAGGTAAGCTGTAGTACTCAGCAATGGGAAAGGCTGGTTCTTTTTAACAAAAGCCTGGGCATATGAAAAACCTCCGTATGAGAAAGCGTCAACACCCTGGAAAAGGTTGATAACCTTATTATCATTATAAGAATAACGAACATTGAAATCCCAATCCCAATCCTGCTTACGGATAATAGCCATTTTGAGATCCACTTCATAACCCCAGTTTTTAGTATCACCAACGTTCAAACGGATATTTGGATAACCGGTTGTATTGGGTACTTTAACCTGTAGTACCTGGCCTTCACTTCTTTGCCAGTATGAAGTAAGGTCAATATTCAACCTATTCTTGAACATCTGAAGTTCAGCACCGATTTCATAAGAGGTAACAAATTCAGGCTTCAGGTTTTGATCAGGCAATACGTTTCCTACAGTCAAACCTGTGGTTCCACCATAAGGGAAACCAGGTCCGTTTGGAAAAGTTGGATCAAGTCCATAGAGCGGAATATTATCATTACCGTTTTTATTGTAACCTGCCCTTAATTTGGCATAGCTCAACACATTGCTTTTCAATGCAGGGATAAGGTCAGTCAATACTGCACTTACGTCAATACCATAATAAGGATAAGAGTACTGACTGGTTGAACGGGTGCTTTTATAAAACCTGGAGGTGAAATCATACCTGAATGAACCTTCGATAAAGACCATGTCTTTCCATCCTGCAGAAGCGTTGGCATAATAACCAAACTTGCGTTCATCGGTATTACTTTCACTACCTACTAATTCACCCTGACGGTTACTTACATTATATACATCCGGAACCACCACTGATGATGATTGAAGTTCAGTGAATTTAGTTTTACGTTCAAAAACGTTGAAACCCAACAAGCCCCTTGTAGACCAGTCACCAAAATCTTTCTGTGCATTCAGCCTCAATTCATTGTTGAGGATATTTTCAGTGGAAATGGCATCATAAACGCTACCAAGGATATCTGTTCCGGCACGGTCGATACCGTCATAGTCGTTTGCATATTCCCATGGTTCAGGAACAAATGCATCATTTTTAGCCCAATCAGAATAAATGAATTTACCCTGTGTGTTTTTCCGGTTACGGGTATTATTTGTAATACCAATTTGGTCAGACAGATTTAACCATGAGTTGATTTTGAAACCTAAATCCACTGTACC
>JAHEEX010000039.1 GCA_024640465.1 Sphingobacteriales bacterium
TTGGGCACCTTAATGACAGTGGGCGGAACCATGGTGTCCAGCGATACGATGAATGGCTTGCCGGCAGGATTAATTACAGGCGGAACCAGTGTATCCCTTACCGTAAGTGAAACAGCCTGATCCTGTTTTGCTTTATTAGTGCAGGATGCAAGGCAAAACAGCAGTATGCCGAAAAAAGGCAAAAGGCAATTGAATGGATAAAACAGCTTTCTCATGGGCTGCTTTTAATTCGTTAAAAAATCCCTTCACTTCCTATACTGAAAGTACTTTTTATTTCACAGGTAATAAAATGGAAAATTCTGATCCTTCTCCTTCTTTACTCTCCACTTTTATCTCCCCGCCATGCGCTTTTACCATATCATAACTCAGCGACAATCCCAGGCCCATGCCTTTGCCGGCGGGTTTAGTGGTAAAGAATGGCTGGAAGATTTTTTCTTTTACTTTATCCGGAATGCCTGTTCCGTTGTCTTTCACCGAAATTATTATCGAATCAGCACCTTGCCTGTCGGCAGGTTGGGATTGTCGTATTAACGCTGCGCCCTCCGACAGGAGGGAATTCTCTTTGGCTGAGCCCAAACGGGTACTAACAGTAACTGTAGGTTCATAAGTTCCATCCGCCACTTTCATTTTTTCACTTATAGCGTAAAAAGCATTGTTGAACAGGTTCAACAAAACTCTTCCTATGTCTTGCGGGATGATATTTATTTTCCCGGCGTTCTCGTCAAAATCAGTTTGAAGGGTAACATTAAATGTCTTATCCTTTGCCCGCATGCCATGATAAGCCAACCGCAAATATTCATCCGCCAATGCATTAATATCTGTTGGTTCTTTCCTGCCTGTGCTGGACCGCGAATGCTGAAGCATGGATTTTACAATCACATCTGCACGCTGGCCGTGATGGATGATTTTTTCATCATTGTCTTCGATATCTCCTGCAAGTGATTTCACTTCATTGATATTACCTTTTTCCGCTTCCTGCTGCAACTCGCCAATAAGTTCTTTATTGACTTCAGAGAAATTGTTGATAAAATTCAACGGGTTCTGGATCTCATGGGCAATACCGGCGGTGAGCTCGCCCAGTGAAGCCATTTTTTCTGACTGAATGAGTTGCCCCTGGGTTGATTTCAGATTTTCCAAAGTTTGACTTAATTCAGCAGTGCGTTCCTGAACCTTTTGTTCGAGTTGTTCTTTCTGAGAAGTTAATATTTGATGTTTCTCCTGTTCTTGTAAACGAGAAAGATCTGAAAGGCGCTTTACTTCCACCAGTTTATTTTCCAAACTTTTACTTGTTCCCGCAGTCCGTATTGCATTAAATATTAATAAGGAAACAGGCATGGCCAATGTTATGCAATAAGATAAAACCTCCCAGTTCATCCTGTGTATTGAGGGGTTTAAATATAATATCCAGGAAGTCTGGCTTAGTAAAACACCTATACCGATGATCCAAACATTTTTATCTTTTTTAAAAATAGATTTTATAAATAATCTTAACATATCTAAAATGGAGATATATAAAAGCCAGTTATGAAATGAATCCCAAAATGGAAATTGAAACGAACTATTAAGAATCCATCCAATAACCATTAATATAATTCCTGCAAAATATAGCCAGACATGCTTTGGCATTTTTCTGTAAAACATAGAATAATAAGCCAGCATGGATACTGGCAACCAATAATGCCATAATTGGCCACATATAAAATTATTAAACATGGCAGATTGCCAACTCAGGTGAGTATAAGATGGTAATATATCAGTAAAACAAAAACCTGCCACTATAAAGTTATAAATGGCCAGGTATAGGTTAGATCGGTCGTGGGTGTAAAACGAAAAAAGGAATGCATGAAAAATACCCATCAGGAATAAAGGGATAAAGGAAAACAGGGCAAATAAAATATTTTTAATTAATGAATAACCAAAAAAGTTAATGACCTCATTTGCATTTCCAAAATGTACCATGAATCCGGGATATAAGTGACTCGAAAGAAAAATTGTATTCCGGTATTTATCTAACAACTTTTGTGCATGAAGAAAGGAATACCTGACAGCAAGCAAATGCTCAGATTTATCATTAAGCGATAAAACGACTGGTTGTAAATTCAACGGGCGAAAAGTTTTTTCAAGTATGTAATCTTGCGATGGAATCCCATATCGGGTGATCAATTTTCCATCCAAATACATTTCAGAAGCTCCGTAATGTATCAACACTAATGCGAGTGTTTGGTTATAAAGCGAAGAGTCAATCACCAGTTTAAGCCTGAACCAACCAATTCCCTGCCATTCGCCTTTAGAAACACTATCGAGGTTGAAATCAGTGGGAAAAAGAATCCAATTACTATCATTGTATGTTGTTTCTTTCCATCTTAAATCATCCCCGGGATGATATTTCCAATTGTTAGTGCTAAACCATTCTGGATGATAATCTTCAATAGCAGGTTGTTCTACTACGAATGAATAATCAAATTTATTAAGAGTATTTTTTGAAAGGAAAAGAGAGCCATTTTCCTGTGCATGAATTGACGTTGCATAAAAGGCAAAAAACAAAAACAGCATCAACGTTTTCATGTTTTCAAATTTTGAACGTACTGTTCAAGAGAATTATAAATTCTGATCCTTCCCCTTCCGTACTCTCCACTTTGATCTCCCCGCCATGTGTTCCAATCCAAAGAATTCCCTGCTTATCCCTGAGAATGGTTTTAACCTTATCATTACCCAGGCTTGCAGGATGATTTGCATCAAGATGAAAATGCGTAAAAATTCCCTTTACCCGATCGAACCGGTCAAGGCCTGCTCCCAATGTTCCAACACATAAAGTTCCATCAGTATCAGCATAAACAGATTCAACCGGGTTCTCTGCCAAACTGTTAGGGTTTAAAGGTTCATGAACATAATGGTTGAAACGAAAACCATCAAATTGGTAAAGCCCGTAATCAGTGGCAATCCACATATATCCATTCAAATCCTGCGTAAAACCAGTTACCCATTCGAAAGTGTTGCCATCCGGGGGAGGAACTCTGTTGAAGCTAATTTGCTGATTAAAAGCCTGAAAAGCTTGTAATACCAAGAGCAAAAGAACAAATGATAAAATTGGTAGACGGGGTTTCATTTGGTTATATAGTTTAAAATAATTTATCCCGGTTTATATTTCTTTGCTCTTAGAGCCAAGAGTGAACACATTGAATTCAATTATTGAATGAAAAGTTTCTGAAAATTTGGAAATGCAGACTTCAATGTATCCTATTATAAGGTAAGTAACCTTCGAGCCCTGAAGAATGACATTCATCATGGATTTTTCTCTAGATCCAGGCGAAACATTGCATTCATTGCTCCTTTGCGGCTAAAATATCCGTATTTTAGTCCTTTACGTTATGAGTATATCACCCCTCCTGGTTTTTGCGCTTCTCGGCTACCTGCAAAGGATGCTAAAAAATGAAGGCATCCGGCCCGACTGGCAGGGCTGGATCAAAAAGTGGCTGATCTTCGCCGGGGTTCTTTTCGGCGCACAATTCATATTTCATATTGAACACATAACGCTTTGGTTCTGGCACTTTTCTTTAATTGCTTTAAGCTGGTTTATCCTTACACAGCCTGAATTCAACCGGATACGCACCATGATGTATGCGGTACTACCAGTTGTGATCATTTCATTTTTGAAGGACCTGATCGGGGAAGATCAAAAGGGATTTATGGGAACGATCGCAAACTTCCTCGATATCGCCTATCCTTTTGCCATCATATGGCTGGTGGCCATGTTCTTTATCAATAACAAACAAAGAAAAGCACTTGATAAAGAAAGAAAACAAAGGGAAGCAGAAGAAGAGCAGGCCCGAATCGTAGCCGAACAAAAAAGTGTACTGGAAGTAATGGTCGAAGAAAGGACTGCAGAACTTACCCGGCAAAAAGAAGAACTTCAGCAAACAGTGGAAAACCTGAAAGCCACTCAAACACAACTGGTGCAGTCGGAGAAAATGGCTTCACTGGGTGAGCTCACAGCGGGCATTGCCCACGAGATCCAGAACCCGTTAAATTTTGTAAATAATTTTTCTGAGGTAAATACAGAACTGGCAGCCGAGTTAAAATTTATCCTGGATAAACTCAGCGTTACAGATCATGTTAAAGAAGAACTGCTGGCTATTACAGACGATATCGTCCAGAACCATGAGAAAATATTATATCATGGTAAAAGGGCAGATACTATTGTGAAAAGCATGCTCCAACATTCCCGGACGAATAATGGACAGAAAGAAGAAACGGACATCAATGCGTTGGCCGATGAATACCTGCGTTTGAGTTATCACGGATTACGCGCAAAGGATAAATCGTTCAATGCGGTTTTTGAAACCGACCTCGATCCCACCATGGGCAAAATTATGGTAGTGCCACAGGATATTGGCAGGGTAGTGCTAAACCTGGTGAATAATGCATTCTATGCGGTAAATGAAAAAAAGAAAACCGCGGGGGATAGATATCATCCAACAATCTGGTTATCCACAAAAAGATTCGGTAACCTGGCCATCATCAAAATAAAGGATAATGGAAACGGAATGCCGGATTCTGTAAAGGATAAAATCTTCCAGCCTTTTTTTACTACCAAACCAACGGGAAAAGGAACAGGCCTTGGCTTATCCCTGAGTTATGAAATTATTACGAAAGGCCATGGCGGAAGCCTGGTGGTGGATACCAAAGAAGGTGAGGAAACATGTTTTACCATTAAAATTCCTGTAAACAAATAGATTGTTTTTTGTAACTTGAAATATTAATTATGAAAATACTAGTAGTAGACGATGAGCAGGATGTTCAAACCCTGTTTCTTCAAAAATTCAGGAAAGAAATAAGGGAACAGCGGGTTGAGTTTGCCTTCGCCTTTAATGGCAAAGAGGCCTTAACTTACCTTGAGCAGCTTCATCACGAAACGGTACTCATATTATCTGATATTAATATGCCCGGGATGAGCGGACTGGAACTCTTACAAAGTATTAAACAAAAGTTTGAAAATCCGCCACCCGTTGTTATGATGATCACTGCATATGGTGATGAAGAAAATTATAACCAGGCAATGAAACTTGGTGCCGATGATTTTCTTACAAAACCATTGGACTTTTCTCAACTTAAAGAAAAATTAAAGCTCAGCTGATGATAAAGATTTTAGTTGCGGATGATGAAGCGGATCTTGAACTGCTGATAAAACAGAAGTTCCGGAAGCAGATCAGGGATCAGCTTTATGAGTTTGTTTTTGCCAGTAATGGCGTGCAGGCCCTTAAATTAGTGGAGGATGATACAGATATCGATATGGTGCTGAGCGATATCAATATGCCTGAAATGGATGGATTGACGCTGTTGTCAAGATTGTCTGAAACAAAACCTTTACTTAAGACGGTAATTATTTCCGCTTATGGCGATATGGAAAATATCCGTACAGCCATGAACAGGGGGGCTTTTGATTTTCTGTGCAAGCCCATCGATTTTGTTGACCTTGACCTGACCATGGACAAGACACTTAAACACATCAAGCAGATCAAAGAAACGATACTGGCCATCAGGGATAATAATATCCTGAGAATGTATGTGGATGAGAATGTGCTGAATTTCATGAACAGCCGGGAATATGAATCCTCGCTTACGGCGAATGAAACCATTGAGGCTACTGTTGTTTTTATTGATATATGCAGTTTTACAACCATAAGTGAAAATGAAACACCCGATACCGTTGTGAAATTACTGAACAAGTATTTTGATGTAATGGTGAAGCAGGTGATTGCCCATAAAGGCCATGTTGATAAATTTATTGGTGATGCGGTAATGGCTGTTTTCCGTGGTGAGAAGCACCTCGAGAGTGCTATCGAAGCCTGCCGGGCGGTAAGGAGTGAAATTGATAAACTGCCGGAGGAATCCGAAAATGTGAATTTCAGGCCACATGTATCCATTGGTATCAATTCAGGGGAAATGGTTTCCGGCAATATTGGTTCCGCTGATCTTCGTCGGTTAGACTATACTGTTATAGGTGATGCTGTCAATACAGCCCAGCGTTTACAGGGCGCAGCAAAACCAGGCCAGATCATCATATCAGAAAAAACCTACGAGAAGGTCAAGGATATCTTCAATTGCAGGTATGTTGGCGAAGCGCAACTGAAAAATAAACAGTCTCCCCTGGTTATCTATGAAGTGCTGGATTAAGCCAGGAATTTAAACAACAAAGAAGCTACTGCGTACAATAAAGTAACGGCAAAAATTCCTTTAGCCGTTTGGTCCTTCCTGCTATTTATATAGATGGTAAATAAAATGATGTTCAATAACAGGCAGGGTATGGTTATGGCAGTTATTAATGGCTTATTGGTTTTCAGGGCATAGAGGAATTCATTAAAGGTATAGAGCCTGAATTTCCAATAGTAATATCCAAAGAAACTGATAATAGGTGCTAATAAGCCGAGGATGAGTCCGAGACGGAGGTTATCTTTTTTAAACATTACCATTTTAGGGTTTTATCGAGCTTGGTTTTTAAGGTATAATTTGTTAAGTCAAATTGAACGGGAACAACACTCACAAAATTGTTCTCCAGGGCCCAAACATCTGTATCTTTTCCTTTATCGAAGTTTACAAATTCACCGGTAAGCCAGTAATATTTCCTGCCGGTAGGATCTTTCCTTTCATGAAAATCCTCTTCATACTTAGCGTAAGCCTGTCGGCAGTTCTTGATTCCTTTGATGAGGGAAACATCAACAGATGGAATATTTACGTTCAGGCATAGGTGTTTGTCTGACTTTGTCTTCAATATTTTTTCCACAATAAGCCGGGCATAATGCCTCGCCCCGGTGAAATCTGCTTCCAGGCTGTAATTCAGTAAAGAGAAACCGATGGAAGGAATATTTTCTATGGATGCTTCAATGGCAGCAGACATGGTGCCGGAATAAATGACATTAATAGAATGATTGGCGCCATGGTTGATTCCACTGATGCAGAGATCTGGTTTGCGGTGCAATACTTTATCAACGGCGATTTTAACACAATCAACCGGGGTACCACTGCAACTCCAGGCTTCCACATCATCCATTAATTTAACCGGATGCAAGCGGAGCGGAAAGCCAATGGTAATAGCGTGGCCCATGCCCGACTGAGGTTTGTCCGGGGCAACAACAACAATTTTTCCCAGGTCTTTCACCGCTTCAATCAGGTTTCTGATACCCGGTGCCATTACACCATCATCATTAGTAATCAGAATAACTGGCTTTTCTTTCCCTTTGGGTTTTCGGGTCTTGCTTACTTTGGCCATAGTGGTGTAAAAATCCGAAATATATCCTCAGTTGCCAAAATAACTCTGCATGAAAAAAAATAAGGGCGAAGGAAGAAAAATATTTTTTGGATAACTAAAAAATTTAGTATATTGCACCAAATTCATTAGTATGTCGCAATCATTCGCCGGACAAAACCTGAAATACTTACGTAAGCTACGGGGCTTAACCCAGGAAGAATTCGCTGTGAAATTAAATATTAAAAGGTCACTGCTGGGTGCCTATGAGGAAGAGCGTGCAGAGCCGAGGCTGGATGTACTTGAAACAATCAGTGACTGGTTCAAAGTCAGTCTGGACGACCTGCTTCGCAGAGACCTGAGTGATGTGAAAGGCAGTTACCTGGCCAAGCGCAGGCAACAAAAACTCATTGCAGAAAATAACCTGATCCATTTTGTACCGGTGAAAGCTGCTGCAGGGTATCTCGCAGGCTATGCCGATGAAGAATTTATTGACGAGTTGAACACTTTCACTTTACCGATGCTCGGTGGCGGACAATACCGTGCTTTTGAAATTGTGGGTGATAGTATGCTGCCAACACCCAGCGGGTCTGTTATTGTTGGGCAGAAATTGAATAACGACCTGGATGATATCAAAAATAACAACGCTTATATTGTTGTTAGTCGTAATGAGGGTATCGTATATAAGCGTATTGTAAAAAACAACCGTGCTAAGAATAAGCTTACCATGGTGAGCGATAATCCGGCATTTCAACCCTATTTCATGAACGCTGAGGATATTATTGAACTCTGGCAGGCACAGATGGTCATCAGTAAGATCGCTGTTCATCAGCGCTGGGATATGGGACAATTGGCGAGTATGGTGAATAATTTGCAGGAGCAGGTGAGTACGTTGAAGAAGAGAATGAATTGAAAGAAGTACGAAGTACGAAGTGCGAGGTACGAGGTGAACAGCCAATACAATCCCATACTAAACGGCTGTTTCCGTCAACTGTCAACTGTCAACCGTCAACTTTATAATTCATATACCTCTTTAGCGAGCCGGAATGTCTGGCAATGTGCTTCCACAATGGTTCTGAAGTCAGGAGAATAGCCGCCGCCCATGGATACGGCGCAGGGTATCTTTCGGTTCTTTAATGATTGAAAAACAAATTCATCCCTTTGCCTGCATCCTTGCATGCTTACTTTCAGTTTTCCGAACTTATCTGTTTCTAAAATATCTACACCGGAAAGGTAAAAGGCAAAATCAGGTTTTATTTCATCCAGCAGTTTCTGGAGGTGTTGCCTTAAAGTATTTAAATAAGCTTCATCGTTTAAACCATCTGGAAGCGGAATATCAAGATCTGATTTTTCTTTATGAAAGGGATAATTATGTGCACCATGCATACTGAATGTAAAAACGCGCGCTTCATTTTCGAATATTTTCGCGGTGCCATTTCCCTGGTGAACGTCGAGGTCTATGATGATTATTTTTTTTGCCAGGTTTTTATGCAAAAGATAATTGGCTGCCACGGCAAAATCATTCAAAAGGCAGAAACCTTCTCCGCGATCAGCAAAAGCATGGTGGGTGCCTCCTGCAACATTTAATGCTATGCCATTTTCTAAGGCATAAAGTGCACAATCAATGGTGCCCTGTGTTATGATCTTCTCACGAAGGGTAAGTTCCGGTGATTGGGGAAAACCGATCTTTCGTTGCTCACTTTCAGAAAGGGTTTGCAGGTTCAGTTTTTCGACATACGATGATGAATGTGTTTGTAGCAGAATTTCATCCGGGCAAATTCCGGGATTGAATAAGTTCTTTGCAATTATAGTTCCCTCATATAATAATTGCTCTGGGATTAATTCATATTTGATCATGGGAAAACGATGGCCTTCCGGCAAAGGATGGCAGTAAATTGGATCAAAAGCGATTCGAAGGAATTTAGTGGCCAAAATTGATTATTGAATTTTTACCAGGGCTGCTTTTTCTCCTTTTGCCATATTGCTTTTTACAATTGCGAAAACAGCATCACCTTTTAATGGCTTAATCACAACAAAACCAGTGAATTTGCTGAATGCGGGCATAATGGCAAAGTTTTCTGAAAAGTAAAAACAAGGAAAACTAAGAGATTGTTTGCCTTGTCCGGAAATGCGTACTCCCGGATGAATATGTCCGGAAATCCGGTATCCCTTCTGGGTATTTTCTTCAAGGGTATTGAGATCATGAATAAAAACAAATGGATCAGCGGCATACATATTTTCATGAACTTCTAATCCGAGTTCATAATATACCTGGTTTTGGAGCAGGTCGTGATTGCCTTTTACAAGATGTATTGACTGCGCTGAAATGGCATTTCTCCACTTCGCAAATAATTGATGTTCCTGGTTCTCATAACTGTGAAATAAATCACCGGTAAAAATTATTTTATCAGGCTGGAAATATTGTACCTGTTGCATAAGCCGGTGAAGGTCCTCTTTATAAACATCCTGGGGAACGGCAATGCCGGATTTTCTGAAATGCCCTGTTTTGCCAAAATGCAGGTCAGAAATTACCAGGGTCTTTTCATTTTCCCAGTAAAGACATCGATCTGAACTCAGCCAGCATTGCTGACCTTGAAGTAGAAAAGGGTAGGCAGGGGACAATTTTAGGTTCTTTTTTATCCGCCGAAGCCTGAGCGAAGGCGGGGCTTCTTTGCGGTTAAATTATTTTTTTTCTGGTTGCAGATTATTTGCCAGGGCGATTTCTTTTCTCAAACCATCAGCCCAGGTAGCAATTTCCAGTTTTTGAGCATCGCTCAGTTTTGCATTCTGGTGAATAATGGTATAACTCTGCAGTGGCATTTCACCTTCTTTTGTTTGTTCAATCACTTCTTCCAGTTTGTGGTGGGCTTTTTTCGGTGAGTATGTAATGAATTCTGAGAAGTTTAATTCCCGTTTTCCTTCATTCACATGATCCGCCAGCCACCAGGCAACTGGTTGAATATTTGCATACCAGGGATATACTGTATTGTTACTGTGGCAATCATTGCAGGATGTATTTAATATCTCCTGAACAGAAGCAGGGACTGCATATTTATTGGAAATGTCATTAGGCGACTTTGCAGTGGAAATATTTCTGGCGGGGCGAAAAAATTGAATAATTACCAATGCGGCCAGCAATACGTATGCAATTTTCTTAATCATGTTGGTTTGTTTTTACGAATATACAATCTATCAATGAAAATATTTTTCTGCTTCAATTATGGACTCGGGCCTGCCAACATCGATCACGCAATCCTGGTTATGAACATATCCCCTTATTTCATGATCCCGTGCCAGGTCAAGGTAAGTATCAATAATGGAAAATTTGCCTTTTTGCTTTACCAGCGGAAAGATGGTTGGTTCTATGATATGCACGCAAGTGAATGCATATGGTTGCAGGTTTTTTTCTGATGGCCTTGCCATTCGGGTTTCGCCTGTAATATTGTTGATCCACCCGCAGAGTATCATTTCATCATTAAATAAAAAATTCCTTGAGCTCTTTCTGTTGGTTACAGCCAATGTGGCCAGGGGGCTTGTTTGTTTGTGAAAAGACAGGATATCGCCCAGGTTCAGGTCTGTGAGGATATCCGCATTCATAACGATAAAGGGCAGGTTTTGATCTGCAAAAAACCAGGAGGCATTCATCAGTCCACCGCCAGTTTCGAGTGGCTCACCTGCTTCATATGATAAGACAATGTGTACATCAAAATCATGATGCTGGGTGAGGAAACCTTCTATCTGATCGGCAAAATGATGGGTATTGATGATAAAATCCCTGATGCCATACTTTTTAAAATATTCGATATTTCGCTGCAATAGCGGCTTGCCATTTACCGGGGCAAGGGCTTTGGGATGATTTTCTGTAAAGGGCTTAAGCCTTGTTCCCAGTCCTGCTGCAAAAAGCATGGCCCTCATTCCGGCCAGTGGTAAAGTATTGTTATCTATGGAAGATTGGTTTTCAGTTGACAACATAAGTTTTTAATAGGTATGGTTTATCCAGTTTTTTGCCTCTTGTTCAATGTGTTCCGTAATGGTTTTAACATTGAATTTTTCCTGGAGATGTTCTGCGAGTCTGTCTGCCGCAAATACACTTCGATGCTGTCCGCCGGTACATCCGAAACTAACAGTAAGGTTAGAAAATCCTCTTTTAATATAATCTGCAACGGAAATATCCACGATGCCATAAACATGCTGAAGGAAAGTGGGCATTTCTGTTTTATGCAGGAGGAATTCTTTTACATCCGTATCACGACCGGTTTGCACTTTATATTCTTCAATTCTTCCGGGATTTAAAATTCCCCGGCAGTCGAAAACATATCCGCCGCCATTTTCGGAATTATCTTCGGGTATTCCTTTGCGATAGGAGAAACTGCGGATTTTTACCACCAAAGGGGTTTCCGGACCTGCTTTGGTGATATCAAATTTCCCGATGATATCATCATGTACGATCGCCCTTAAAACTTTTTGCAATTCGGGTAACCTGATGGGGATTTTTTTATTATCCAGGAACCAGCGTAAATTTTTCAGTGCAAAAGGGATACTGGAAATGAAATGTGGCTTCCGCTCGAATAATCCCCGGAAACCATACGCACCCAGGGTTTGAAGCATTCGGATTAGAACAAATCCGTCGTAGCTGTCAATGAAATTTTGTTTGTCGAGGCTGTTATCAAGCAACTCATTAGCCTGTTCGAAATAGTATGACAGCAAATCTTCCCTCCATTCATAGGGTAAAGCTGCACGGGCCTGCCAAAGCATTGACGCAACATCATATTGGAGGGCACCTTGCATACCACCCTGGTAATCGATAAAATAAACCCGTTCGTCTTTAACCATCACGTTCCTGCTTTGACAATCCCGATGCATGAAATATTTCTGTTCTTCCTGCATCAGATAACTGCTTAACAGGTCGAAATCGTTTAGTAATAAATTCTTATCGTATGGAAGATCAAGCGCACGTACAAAATAGTATAAGAAATATAAGAGGTCGGAATATATTGCCTGCTTATCGAATGATTTTGTTGCGATACAATTGTTATAATCCAGGTTCTTTCCACCTTCAATCTGTAATCTGGCAAGCTGGGAAAGAGTCTTTTTAAACAATTCAAAAACATGATCGGAGAAACCTTCCTGCTGCATAACATGAAAAAGGGAAACATCTCCAAAATCAGATTGCAGGTATTTTGTTTTTTGATCATCAGTTTGCAAAATCTCGGGAACTGGAAGTTGTTTCCGGTGGAAGTGCCGGCTGAATTCAATAAATGCATTGTTTTCCGCGATATTCAGCGGGTTGTACGTTGCTATATAACTATGATTATGATGTATTATCCGGAAATATTGCCGGTTGCTTCCGGCTTGTTTCAGGGTATTTATCTCCAGGTTCCCATCCTTTTTCCAGGTACGAAAGAGTTTCTCGATTTCAATAAGCGGATCTGCCATGCAATTTAATTAGTTCACAAAGTTATCTTTTTCTGATTTCTTAAAAGCCTGTAACATTTGGAGAGTTTGGTAACCCTTGGAAAGTGGGGGTACTTTTGGAAAGTTATATGGGTTTTGGAAACCTGGGTAGGTTTTGGAAACCTGGGTAGGTTTTGGAAACCTGGGTAGGTTTTGGAAACCTGAGTAGGTTTTGGAAACCTGAGTAGGTTTTGGAAACCTGAGTAGGTTTTGGAAATCTGAGTAGGTTTTGGAAATCTTCAAATCCACCCCCAATCCATCCTGCTAATCCATCCAATCCTCAGAATCCTGCTTGCATGCGTTTAATCCGTTCCTCCAATGATTCCGACGAAAGGTTTTCCCTCCTCATATCATCCACTTTTACCGGGAAACTGAATGGGGTAAGCCTGGTTGGGAAAGTTATAACGATCTTCCCGTTGATTATTCTGTCCAGCATTTCCCTTAGTCTTGCCTCCTCTACCTGAATGTCAAAAACTTCCTGGTAAGCTTGCCTGAGCAAGAGATTATGTGGGTCGTATTCCTGGAAAACCTGGAAAAGAAGAGAAGCTGATGATTGAAGATGCCTTGCCTTTTTCTGTTCTCCGGGCATTCCCTGGAAAATCAATCCGCCAATAACTGCAATATCCCTGAACTTACGCTTAGCCATTTCCGAAGCATTGATGCTCCGCTGGATATGTTCAGACAGGTTTTCCGGCGAGAATAATTCATACACATTGCTGTCGTCCACCGGGATCGGCTGGTCACTGAGCAATTCAAAACTATAATCATTCATGGCCATCGAAAAGGTAATGGGCAGGATTCGGCTAATCCGCCAGGCAAGAACTGCCGCCATTGCCTCATTTATCAACCTGCCTTCAAAAGTGTGCACAAACAAATGAAAACCATCTTTCGTTTCAATATGTTCAATAAGCAACTCATTGCTCCCGGGTATATGGGATAATTCCTTCTGCAGGTTAAATAGCGGCTGAATGGCTATTAATTCAGGGTCGGGAGAATGGCCTTCCCCTCCTTCCTGTAATTTGCGCCGCAACATTTTTCCAAGGTTGGCAGAAAGCGACATCCGACCACCCAACCAACTCGGAACAATTGATTTTTTGGCCGATGACTTCCGCACAAGGGCTGTCATATCTTTGATCATGATGAACTCCAGGTTCCTGCCGGCAAGGGTAAAAACATCGCCCGGCAATAATCTAGATATAAAATATTCTTCAACAACGCCAACATAACCACCTGTCATAAACTTGACCTTCAACATGGCGTCGCTAACGATGGTGCCAATATGCATTCGATGACGCATAGCAAGCCGGCGACTGGTTATCCTGCAAATACCATCGATCATTTCCGCTTTATGAAATTCATCGTAAGCCTGCAATGCCTTGCCGCCTTCTAAAATAAATTGCATCACCTCCCTCCATTCTTCCCTGGTAATATCTTTAAAACAATAAGTGGATTTTATTTCATGAAATATCACCTCAGGAATAAAGCCGTCGGAAATCGCCAGCGTGCATAAATATTGAATCAAAACATCAAAGCATAATATCATCGGATCGCGACTCTCAATAATGTTTTCTTTAATCGCTTCTTTTAATGCGGCGGCTTCAACCAATTCCAATGAATGTGTTGGAAGGAAATATATCTTACTGGCTTCTCCGGGTTGATGTCCGCTTCTTCCAGCCCGTTGCAGAAACCTGCCAACCCCCTTAGGCGATCCTACTTGTATGACTGTTTCAACAGGCCTGAAATCCACCCCAAGGTCCAGGCTTGAAGTGCACACAACTGCCTTTAAAATCCCTTCATGTAAAGCATCTTCCACCCATAATCGCAATGCCTGTTCTATACTCCCATGATGTAATGCAATGGCTCCGGCCCATTCCGGTGCAATGTTAAGCAGTGTTTGGTACCAGGTTTCGCTCATTCCCCTTGTGTTGATGAAAATCAATGTGGTCCTGCTTTTCTCCACAATTGGAATGATCTTGTGGGCCAGTTTAATTCCCAGGTGCCCGGCCCATGGATATTTTTCGATCTCATCAGGATAAATCGACTCAACCTCAATACGTTTATTTAATTCCGCTTTTATAATATTTGTTTCAGGCTTAATTTTTCGGTTATCCAATGCTGATATGATTGGCCAGAGCAATACATCCCGTGCTTGTTCAAGATTACCAATGGTGGCAGAGATGCCCCAGATGGAGAGTCGGGAGTCGGGAGTCTTTAGTCGGGAGTCTTTAGTCGAGAGTCCTGAGTCGTGAGTCGTTAGTCCTGAGTCGTGAGTCGTTAGTCTTGAGTCGTTAGTCGGGTGTACAGTTTTGGTATTCTTACTTTTCTCTTTTAATTGTTGCCGCTGGCTGTTGACTAAAGACTCCCGACTCCCTTCTTTATTTGTTTGGCTGTTGACTCCCGACTCCTGACTCCTGACTCCCGACTCCTGACTCCCGACTCCCGACTCCCCAACAATCCTGCTCAATGCCAATTCCACCTGCACGCCCCGCTTGCTGCCAAGCAATTCATGCCATTCATCTACCGCAATTATCCTTACATTATTGAACAATTCCCCATACCCCTTTTGCGCCAGTAACAAGTGGAGGCTTTCAGGAGTGATGATCAGCACCTCGGGCATATTGCGCTTTTGCTTTTGACGCTCAGTTACGGGAGTATCGCCATTTCGGATTCCCACTCTCCAGCGCATACCCAACTCCGTTACTACTTCTTCCATAGCCCTGCCGATATCTTTAGCAAGGGCCCGTAAAGGAGTGATCCAGATAAGTTGCAGTCCATTATTATTTTTTTCCTGCCAGGTTTCCGGGTTTTCATTTATGAATTGTATAATTGATCCAAGAAAAACAGCATAGGTTTTTCCACAACCGGTTGGGGCATTTACCAGTCCACTTTTTCCTTGCAGGATAGATTGCCAGGTTTCTTCCTGGAATACAAAAGGCTTTTGGCCTCGATTGATCATCCAATTTGTAATCTGTAAATATCCCTTTGTATGTTTCAGAACATCCGGCATCCCTTGCGTTCTTAATTCTTAGTGGTGAATGTTTGTTCTCAATAGATCCTTTAAATCATCGAGTGTATTAATATCTTCCAGTTTTTTATCAGTCCGCCATTTACTGATCCGTGGGAACCTTACTGCAATCCCCGATTTATGCCTTTTGCTTTCTGAAATTCCTTCGAAGGCAATCTCAAATACAAGTTCCGGCTTTACCGTTCTGACAGGCCCGAATTTCTCCACTGCATTTTTTTTCACAAAAGCATCTATGGCAATTAATTCCTTATCTGTTAAGCCGGAATAGGCTTTTGCAAAACTCACCAGTTTCTCACCATCACGAAGCGCGAAGGTATAGTCAGTATACAAATTGCTCCGCCTTCCATGCCCTTTCTGTGCATAGATCAGTACGGCATCAATGGTTAATGGATCTGTTTTCCATTTCCACCAATCTCCACTTTTCCTGCCAGCCTGGTAAGCAGATACTTTTCGTTTAAGCATCAGTCCCTCACTGCCATGCTCACGTGAAATCAATCGATGGGCTGCTAATTCCTCCCAGTCGGAAAATAGAATATCAGTTGAAAGTAACAGGGAATGATGACCGATTTTAGAAATTATTTCTTTTAATTTATTTCTTCTTTCATGCAATTCGTTTCCGCGCCAGTCTGCACCTTCATATTCCAGTAAATCAAAAGCCATAAAGTGAACGGGTACCTCAGTTCTTAATTTTTGACTGATTTTTATTCGCCCGATTCTGGTTTGCAATATGGCAAATGGAAGTGGTTTGCCGTCTTTCATTGCGAGAATTTCTCCATCCAAGACAAGCCCATCAGGAAGCTGTGATTTCCAATCGTCAAACTCCGGGAATTTATCAGTGATCAGTTCTTCGCCCCTGCTCCAGACAAACCATTCATTATTTCGTTTGATGACCTGTCCCCGGATTCCATCCCACTTCCATTCAGCAACCCAGTCAGACGGCGCTCCTAATGCTGAAATGGTATCTGCTAAACCGTGGGCCAGGAAAAAAGGGTAGGGTTGTGATAGGTTATCGGAATTGCCTTTTCCCTTCACCAACTGGTCAAAATTTATTTCGGCCGGATCCCAGTCCCCACTGAGTCGATGGGCGAGTACTGCCGGTTCTTCACTTATTAATTTTGCCAGCGACTGAATCACCAGTTGAGATGATACACCAATTCGAAAACCACCGGTGATCAGTTTATTGAAAACAAATTTTTCTGTTTCATTCATTCCTTTCCAGCAATCGAGAATACTTTCTTTCTTTTCTTCGTCTGTTGCTTTTTCCAAAGCTTTCAATAACCGGAGATAATCAGCAAGATCACCTTTTTTATGGCCATATTCCTCCTGGGGTAATAATAATGCAACTGTTTCTGCAAGGTCACCAACCTGGTGATAGCTTTCTTCAAATAGCCACGTTGGAAAATTCTTTAATTCTGACACCCAGGCAGCAAGCAGGCTTGTCTTAGCCATCCGCTTCAATTTCCTCCCCGTAAAAAGACCAATGGTCCAGGTTTTATCTGCATCCGGTGCAGATGTAAAATAATCTGTTAGCAGTCTGATTTTTTCCTGTATACTGTTGGCTTCGCCTAATCCATTTATCAGCGATACAAAAAGCGTGAAGCCATTGCTTTCATTAAATTGAGAAGTTGATATTTTTTCTTTTTCTGTCAATGGCTGGTTCTGTTATTTTCGATTTTCCATTTTCGATTTTCCATTTTCCTTATTCCTCTTCTTCCCCAAAATGTGTTTTTACTTCACCTGCGGAAATTCCGTTCTCATTGAGGTACCTGCTGAAAACTGATTGAAATCCGTGTGTAACAAAAACTTTTTCTGCGCCGGTTTCCTTTACAGCGGATAATAACCCGTTCCAGTCTGCATGATCACTTAGTACAAAAGCCTTGTCTGTACTGCCCCTCCTGCGATTGCCCCTGACCTGCATCCATCCGCTGCAACCGGCAGATAGATATGGCCCGATCAATTTCGCCACTGTGGTTTGTTCTATCGGCGCAGGTGAAATGAAAATCGATCCTTTGCGTATATCAGATGGGATTTCGGCAGACATGCGTGGTGTATCCGGGAACTTCCATCCATCAGATAGCAAAGCCTGTTGTATCTGCCATATGGCACCGTGTACAAAAATTTTCCCTTCAAAACCACGCAGGGCATCAATAATTCGTTGAGATTTACCAAGGCTGTATGCGTGGAAAACAGAGCTAATTCCTTGCGACTGGTTACGCAAGACCCAATCCCTCATTTCATTATAGATCATTTCCTGGGGCTTCCATTGATAAACCGGCAGTCCAAAGGTTGATTCAGTAATGAATGTATGGCATTTCAAAGGTTCAAATTCACCACTGATACCATCATTGGTTGTTTTGTAATCTCCACTGATTACCCAGACCTCTCCTTTATATTCTATCCTTACCTGTGCAGAACCGATGATATGCCCTGCCGGATGTAAGGATACCCGAACTCCGTTTCGGGTCACCGGCTCTCCCCAGTTAACTGATTGATATTCATTTTCGCCTAATCTTGACCGTAATAAAGATTTACTTTGATGATGACAGAAGTAATTTTTGTGACCGGACCTTGCGTGGTCGCTGTGGGCATGGGTGATTACTGCAGATTCCACTGGTTTCCAGGGGTCGATATAAAAATTCCCCTGTTCGCAAAATAGACCCTTATCTGTAAATGAAATAAGCATGGACTGTAATTTACGGACTTCATCGTGTTTAGTTTCCGTAAGCCCCGGTTCGTGTCTTCACGAACCGGAAAACAAGTTTGTGGTTCGTGAAGACACGAACCATGGCACGGGATTTATTTCAATAAATTAATTAAACATTGGCTGTAATTTACGAACACCATGGCGTCTTTGCGGTTAAAGGGTCTTTAAATATTCTATAACCGCTTTTCTTTCAGGATCATTCAATTTATCGCCATAAGTATGCCCGTAATTGCCATAACCGGGAAGGGTTGTATTGTAAACTGATTTTCCCCCTTTAGTTTCTTCCCGTTTATATTTCCAGCCCAATTTTTCATAATCATATTCCGGCCTGGAAAAATTTCTACTCCAGTATGCAGGCCGGCTCTTACTATTTAATAAGCTTTCGATATCAGGTACGGAACCATTGTGCAGGTAGGGGGCGGTAATCCATACCCCATCCAGTGGTGGTGCAATATATCCATTGAATGGAACAAGCTTAGCAGGATGATCCCCTTTTGCAAACCAGCTGGTATTAAACCAGGTGATCATATCAGAAAATTGATAATTGCTCTGGTTTAGCAGGGAGTCTGTTCCTATTACATGTTGAGGGATCAGGTAATTGGGGTAAGAATTGTAGTTGCCATAAAATCCATGGCATTTGGCGCAATTTGTTTCAAAAATCACCTGTCCTTCCTGGGCAAGAGATTTATCTATTGGCTTTGGATATGGTGGAGGATTTATTGCATTCAGGTATGCAAGTACATCATTCATATGTCCATCTACTTTATTGGCATGTAAAGTATCGTTTACTGTTAAGAGGATCGCTCCCATCAGGAACCTGCCAAAATCACCACGCCCGAAACCGTTATAAAACATGGCATTCTTTTTCTTCAGCAGCCACCAGGCGGGCACATCTGAGGGTACAACCAGGTCGGGTAGGAGAGTGGATGAAGTATCATTCCACTTCAGGGTGTTTTTATCACGATGGGTAATGAGTAATGCAGTAAGCCTGTCGGCGGGGTTAACACCTCTTACTTCTGTATACATTTTTCCACCGATGACTTTCCCTACCTGAATGAATTCCTTAGCGGCCTCACCTTTCTTTTTATTGACCTTCATATAATTTTCAAGCAAGCCCACAGCGATCTCAGAATCAAAATTACGGGCACTGGTGAAATCTGCCTGTGCATTTCCAAGGCCAATGATGAGTGAATCTTCGAAAACCTGGGCATGGCATTGAAGGCAATTAGGTACAACAATGGTTTCTCCATTAGGCGCACTGACTACATTGAAATCATATCTAACGGAAGCATTTAGTCCTTCTCGATTCAATAGATTTTTTTCTTCCTTTCCTATGCCCAGGCGATATAAAAATAACGGTAGGCCACTGTTTACATAATCTCCTGTAACAATATACCTGTATCCTGAATCAGCATTGCCCTGCCTTTGTACGCCGGGTGGAATAGCTACCGGATCGTCCGGTCCGGGCTTGATAAACAGGGAGAAGCCCAGACCTGCAAGGCATAAAAAAAGGATTGCCAGGTACTTTTTCAATACATGTAATTTATCTGGTCAACTGTATATAAAATCAGTTTAATAAACTCACCTGGCCATTAAGTCTGCGCAGAATGTAAATTCTTTTGTTTTCAAAATAGTCAGGAATATCGCCCGATTTACTCCAGCGAATGGGTTTAAAGTCATAATCGGTGATCAGCTTCAGGCTCTTATCGTTCAGGTTGCTGATGAGTGCTGTATCATATTTGAGAAGCAGGTGTACAAAATAATATGTTATCTCAAAACCTTTGAATGCCATATCGGAAGGTTTGCTAAAAGTTTTCTTTCGATACGATTCTTCAAAAACGTTACTCCATCCTGTTGTTGCTGCATTATAAAAAGTAGTGGAATAAACTATGGATAATGGCCGGTATTCTGATCTTGAAAGATCTTTTATGCCTTCCCATGTTGGCATTCCAACTATATTTACTTTATATGATTTACTCAGCCCAACACAATTATTTACCAGTGTCCTGGCAAAATTTTCATCCAGGCTTCCGGCAATGATCACATTCTGACGTGTACTGTCAAGCTTTGCACTTATATCCGCCAATGTAAAATTATCAGGGAGGAATACCTGTTTGTATTTCATAATACCTCCGCCCGGAGATTGGTTCAGTTGTTTGAAAACATCTTCGATTCGGTCGTCTGCGGTGTTTTTTCTCCTGAACCAAACGATATTCCCAATTCCCCAGGTGCGTAAAATATAATTATAGATCGATTGTATGTGCGTATTAAGTTTGGCATTTACCATTACAACCTGTGGATTGCTTTTCACCCCGCCGTCATTTGGATAAGTTGCACTGATAAATGGAATATTCTTTTCTTTCGCAATTCCCGCAAGCTGCAGGTATTCGTTACCGCTTACATGTCCAATGATGAGGTCCAGTGAATCCATCAGGGGGGAAGTAATAACAGTACTGATATTCCCTCCGGCACTGCGTATATCAAAAACATGCATGTCGAGGTTCACCTTTTCCCGGTTGAGTGAGTCAAGTGCAAATTCAGCCCCTTCATAAAATTCAAGGCCTGGAACCGACTGGCGGGGAAAACCTTTGCCATAGCGGTATTGCTGCAATTCATCAAAAGCTGAATCCAGGTAAAGCGGAACAAACAGCCCGACCTTATATTTTAAAGGTCTATCGGTTTGCGATTTTGTTCCGATCGATATGATCAACGCCAATAAGGTGAAAAGAAAAATCGATTTTTTCATGCCGGTTTTATTAATGACGGGTCATTCCCATTCGATGGTTGCAGGCGGCTTGCTGCTGATATCATACACCACACGGTTAATACCCCTTACCTGGTTGATGATCTCATTGGATACATGTCCCAGGAATTCATAAGGAAGATGCGCCCAATCTGCCGTCATGCCATCTACAGAAGTCACTGCCCTGAGTGCAACCGTAAATTCATAGGTCCTTTCATCACCCATTACCCCTACACTTTTTACCGGCAAAAGTATCGCTCCGGCCTGCCAGACTTTATCATACAGATCAAATGATTTTAATGCACCGGTATAGATGGCATCTGCTTCCTGTAATAGTTTAACTTTTTCTTCGGTTATTTCACCCAGGATACGAATTGCCAATCCCGGCCCTGGAAAAGGGTGACGGAACAGCATGTCTTTGGGTATACCCAATTCCAGTCCAACTTTACGCACTTCATCCTTAAATAAATAGCGAAGCGGTTCTACGAGACTCATATGCATTTTCTCCGGCAAACCTCCAACGTTGTGATGCGATTTTATAGTAACCGATGGACCATGAACAGATACACTTTCAATAACATCCGGGTAAATGGTACCCTGGCCAAGCAGGCTGATATCTTTTAATTGTTTGGCTTCCTGATCAAATACTTCAATAAATGTAGAGCCGATGATCTTTCTCTTTTCTTCCGGGCTTGTTTTGCCGGCAAGTTTGGTGTAAAAATGTTCACGTGCATCAACGCCTTTAACATTCAATGCCAGTTGCCCGTATGTATCGATGAC
>JAHEEX010000322.1 GCA_024640465.1 Sphingobacteriales bacterium
TTTGCTGTACCTCGTTATACATTTGGTTATACAGTAAATCAGCCAATAGCTGATATCTTGAAGCATGATTATGGAGTATCCTATTCCGTTATTCGGAATATTGGTCGGTTTACATTACAACCGGTTCAAATAAAAAAAGACAGGATCATTTTATACCAGGGTGCAGTTAATGAGGGCCGTTATTTTGAAAACCTGATTCCTGCCATGAAATGGGTTGATGCTCCTTTACACATTTATGGAGATGGCAATTTTCTGGAACAAACAAAAGAGCTTATCAGCAAAAATGCTTTGGAAAATAAAGTATTTCTGAAAGGGAAAATAGTCCCGTCCGAGCTCCCACCAATTACTGCTTCTGCCATGATAGGTATTACCCTTTTTGAAAATACAGGCCAAAGTAATTATTTATCCCTGTCTAACCGATTCTTTGACTATATGCAAGCTGGCCTGCCGCAACTTTGCAGCGACTACCCCTGTTATCGTGAATTAAATAATATTTACGGAGTTGGAATACTGATCGTTGATCATTCTCCCGTAAATATTGCCAGGATATTGAACAATTTACTGGAAAATGAAGTTTTATATAAAAGGCTACAGGAAAACTGTATTTCTGCATCATCTAAATTAAACTGGGAAAACGAGGAAATTACATTACTCGGGTTTTACAAAAAAATATTGAACTAGTTGGAAAAGCATTTACACGTAGTTTGCCTTGATGTTCCCTACCCTGCTGATTATGGTGGCGCTTTTGAAATGTTTTTCAAAATAAAAGCATTGCACAAAGAAGGGGTTAAAATACATCTGCATTGCTTTGAATATGGACGGGGAACGCCGGAAATCCTGAATAATTATTGTTCAGATGTAAAATACTATAAGAGAATGGAAGGCCATAAAGGGCTTTCCATGAAACTACCATATATCGTTTCTTCAAGGGCCAACCCGGAGTTGCTGGAAAACCTCAAAAAAGACAACTATCCTATCCTGTTTGAAGGAGTACATACAACTTATTATTTACATGAAGATGCACTGGAAGATCGCAGGGTTTTTATCAGGTTACATAATGCCGAATATCTCTATTATAAGCAACTTGCCCGCCAGAGCCGGAACCTTTGGAAAAAGCTGTATTACTTAAACGAAAGCCGCCTGCTGTATAAATATGAAAAAGAGATTGCATCAAAGGCTTCTATTCTGGCCATTTCATTAAAAGAAGAAAAAAAATTTAAAGAGGAATTCAAAGCGCAAAAAGTCAGGCATTTACCAGCTTTTATAGGTTGGGATTTCCCACTTTGTAAAGAGGGTGTAGGAAATTTTTGCCTGTATCACGGAAACCTGTCGGTTGCAGAAAACGAAAAATCCGCCGCATGGCTGCTAAAGCATGTTTTTAATGACCTGGCGATACCTTTTGTTGTTGCTGGTAAAAATCCGTCCCATCATCTTGAAAAACTGGCGCATAGTCAGCAACATACCTGCCTTGTAGCAAACCCTTCAGAAAGAGAGATGCAGGACCTTATTCAAAAAGCGCAGATCAATATCCTACCGGCTTTTTCTGAAACAGGTATTAAATTCAAATTATTGAATGCGGTATTTTGTGGAAGGCATATAGTTGTAAATGACCAAATGTCAAATGGTACACATCTTGAATCAGCCTGTCATATTGGTGTAAATGCAGATGCATTTAAATCTTTGCTCTCGCAATTATATCGCAAGCCATTTGATGAGGAAGAAATAAGGTTAAGGGAAAACCTGCTTCACCATTTCTACAATAACCAGGAAAATGCCAGGGAATTGATCAAATGGATATGGTAGCATTATCGATCACCCTACCCTTTTCCGTTTTGATGGTGCGGGCTGGAAATTTATTGATCACAATATAATCATGTGTTGCCATTACAACAGCAGTTCCATAATCTTTTGAGATCTGGAAAAGCAGCTGCATGATTTCATCTGTGGTTTCCGGATCAAGATTTCCGGTTGGCTCATCTGCCAAAATAAGTTTTGGGGAATTTAACAGTGCCCTTGCAACATCCACCCTTTGCTGTTCGCCTCCGGAAAGTTCAAAAGTATATTTAAAACCTTTTGTTTTTAGGCCCACTTTATCAAGAACATCATTAATTTTTTCTTCCATCAGTTTCTGGTCTTTCCACCCGGTAGCTTCCAAAACAAAACGAAGATTCTCCTGGACATTCCTGTCTGTCATAAGTTGGAAATCCTGAAATACAATACCGATATTCCGTCTCAAAAAGGGAACTGTTTTCCATGTTAGTCCTTTGAGGTTATGCCCAGCCACAGTACCTTCCCCTTCAGTTAAGGGAAGTTCGCCATACAAGGTTTTCAGTAAACTGGATTTCCCTGTTCCTGTTTTTCCCACCAGGTAAACAAACTCACTTTTTTCAACGGCTATGTTTACATCCTGCAATATCAATGACTGCCCCTGGTAAATATTGGCATGCTTTAATTCAAGAACTATTTCTCCCATTTCGGTCCAGATTTGATGCAAATGTAAGATAAAATTAAACCGGAAGGACAACCACCAGCAAACACTATCAATAATGATTTTTTTTGAAGTCGATAAAAACGATCTCCGGATTTGATTCCCATACATTAACTTTAGTAATATGAAAAAAATACTCCTGCTAATATTTTTCGGCACAGCGCTTTTTCCTGTTTGCCAATCCCAAATAAAAGCGCTTGTAGGTGGCACCCTTATTGATGGATTCGGTGGAAAGCCCTTATACAACAGTGTCATTATAATTGAAGGCGAAACGATCAAACAAATTGGCCG
>JAHEEX010000323.1 GCA_024640465.1 Sphingobacteriales bacterium
AAACCACCTTCCCAATTGGGTTGAAAGTTCCCCAGAACCTGGCGATCGGCAGCATCAATTTTTCCATCCCCATTTACATCTTCCACACGGATTTGTCCCGGATACTGTCGGGGTGATGTTTGGCTTGCCAATGTGCCTTTAATTGAATCTTCTGTTTGCCAGATACCCAATTTTTTATAGTCATATATAACTGTTAGCGGTTGGCCAACAAACCATCCATTACCAATATTCGATAATTCTTCAGGTTTTGTTAGTTGTGTGATTTTTTCCCTGTTCATGGAAAACACCCAATCTGTTGACCAGGTAAATCCGCCTTTGGATTTAGCCTCAATGTTAAGGGTGCTAATGCTAACCTCAAGCCCTTTTCCTTCAGTGGTACCAAGGTTTCTTAAAGTTGAGTTAGCTCCATTACTGATGGGCAGGTTTACGGAAAGCAATATGTCCTCGGTTTTTTGCTTATACACATCAATGGCACCAAAAATCCTCCTGTTCAGGAATGCAAAATCCAGTCCTATATCCCATTGTGAGGTTGACTGCCAGCCCAGAGAGTAGTTAGGTAATGAAGTAACGGTGTAGGCTAGTTGTTGTCCGGAAGTACTTGTACCAAAGTTATAGGTAGAAGCGCTCAGGAGACCGAGGGTAGCATAGGGTGATACGTTTCTGTTGCCGGAAATTCCCCAACCGCCCCTTAATTTAAGATTGGATAAAAATTCAAGATTCCGGGCAAAATTTTCTTCTCCAATATTCCATCCTAATCCAATTGCCGGATAAGTGAAATACTGATTACCTGGCGATAAAGTAGATGAGCCATCTACACGAACAGTTGCTGTAACCAAATACCTGTTATCATACCCGTAGTTTACCCTGCCCATATAAGAGAGCAATCCCAGTTCAGCAAAATTACTATTCGCGCCATCTGCAACAGGTTGGCCGCTGGCCAAAGCAAAGTTGCTGTTCAGGATATAATCAGCAGGAACGCCTGTAACAGTAAACCGGCTGCTTTGGCTATGATCTTTAGTGACTTCAAACAAGGCAGTAACCCCAAGTTTATGTTTTTCATTAAAAACTTTGTCGTAGAACAGCAGGTTTTGAATATTATAAGACCATGCTTCCAGATTGCTTAAACTCGCATTCGATGAACTTTGTACGGTGGCTGTATTCGTATAAGTTAAAGGGCCATTATAACCATTACCATTTTCCTGTCTGAAATCAAGTCCAACATTGAGGCGGTATTTAAGGCCTGATGCTATTTGAACTTCTCCATACAAACTATTAAAAGTTCTCAGCCTTCTTGTTTGCGCATATATGGCATCTGATTTTGTTTCAAGTGTTAAAGGACTTATCGTATTGGCATCAATTGATCCTATGGCTGGGGTGAGGTTTACAGTACCGTCATCGTTATAAGCAGGAGCCAGGGGTGTTAAACGAATCAACCCACTGGGCACGCCTCCACCACCGGGTATATTGGAGTATGATAGAGTATTTAATGTGTTTAAGCCAATTTTAATTCTTTTATTGATTCGATGGTCGATGGTAGCCCTTAGTGAAAAACGACTGAAATCCTGATTAGGAATGATACCACCTTCATAATAATATCCCCCGCTTAGTCCAAATTGGGTCGCGTCAGTTCCGCCCGCCACACTCAGCTGCTGATTGGTTACAAAACCTTTCTGATAGGTTAAATCCTGCCAATCTGTTGATATGCCTTTTGAGAGTGCATCCTGCTCTGCCGCAGTAAGAAGGTAGGAAGAGGTTCCGGGGCTGGTTCTATTGTAGGTTGCAGCATCCGTCTTTAACTGGGCAAATTCCGGACCGGTAAACGGCTTATACTTACCCATTGATTCAGCAAAACCTACATAACTGTCAAATGAAATAACCGCTTTGCCTGTTCGGCCACGTTTTGTGCTGATCAGCAATACACCACCTGCTCCCCTTGAACCATATATGGCTGTAGCAGAAGCATCTTTTAAAATTTCAATATTTGAAATATCATCGGGGTTTATATCATTGACACTTCCTGAAAATGGAATTCCATCAACCACAAGCAATGGACCATCCAAAGCATCACTTGCACCTTGAGTAGCAGTTATCGTTCTGTTACCCCTGATACGGATCTGGCCGCTACTGCCAGGAGTGGAGCCATTTTGCACGATGGAAACACCCGCAGCCCGGCCTTTCAGTTGTCCTATCAGGTTAGGGGCGGGTACCTCTTTCAGTGTTTTTTCAGATACAGAAGCAACAGCACCTGTAACATCTTTCTTACGTTGTGTACCATACCCTACAACTACTACTTCCCCCAAAGAATTATCAACGGATACCATCTCTATAGTTAAATCTCCACTACCGGTAACCTTCATTTCTTTTTTCCCATATCCAATGGCGCTTATTTCAAGAACGGCATTGGTTGGAACCTGGATACTAAATGCTCCATTTTTATCAGATACAGTCCCATTTGTAGTTCCCTTTTGAACTACGGATGCCCCTTCAACGGGTGCTCCTTTATCATTCTGGACTTTACCATTAACGCTTAAAGTTTGACCGAAGGCCGCCGTATTGAATTGTAATTGAAGAAAGAACAATAGTGCAGCTGTTGCATATCCAGCCATTCGTTTTACGGAAAATGGCAGTTTGATTTTCTTGTTTGGCATAGTCAATTCGAGTTTTGAGTATTAATAAATCAAATCTGTTTTAAGGAGTAATTAGTTGGTAAATTTTCACGATGGAGGTAGAAAATGTCATAAGTGTTGTTGTTGTTTTGGTTTAAAAAATAGGGGTA
>JAHEEX010000193.1 GCA_024640465.1 Sphingobacteriales bacterium
TTTATCAGGTGCGTGCAGAAGTCAACCAGATGATGAACCAGTTCAGGTTAAGTGAAGCTTTGAAAACGATCTATTCCCTCATATGGGATGATTTCTGCAGCTGGTACCTGGAATGGATCAAACCAGGTTTTGAAGAACCCATGAACAGTCATCATCTTTCCAGTGCAATTGAATTTTTTGAAGACCTGATGGAATTGCTGCACCCTTTTATGCCATTTGTAACAGAAGAAATTTATCAGCACTTACGGGAACGGGCAACCGGGGATAATCTCTGTATTGCCCAAATAAAAACGGATGAAACTTTTACCGATCTGTTGTCTGGCAAACCTGCCACTGATTACCTGGAAGAGGGCAACCTGCTCAAAGCTGCCATTTCCGGTGTCCGGGATGCACGGAATAAAGCTCAATTAAAACCCAAAGAGACCATTAAACTTTACTGCCAATCAACAGAGAAAGTTACATACAATACTATTGCCGGTATACTTTCCAGGCAGGCAAATGCGGAATCATTTGCTTTCACAGATTCTTCCATTGATAACAGTATACCCATAGTAATTGGGAAGGACAGGTTTTACCTGGTGGCAGAAAGGCAACAAGACAGCGGAAACCAGGCTGCAGAAATGGAAAAAGAACTGGAATACCTGAAAGGGTTCCTGATATCTGTAGACAAGAAACTCGGCAATGAACGATTCATCCAAAATGCAAAGCCAGAAGTGATTGAAATGGAGCGCAAAAAGAAAGCCGATGCGGAAATCAAGATCAGCACTTTAATGGAAAGTTTAACAAACCTGAAATAAAATAAGGCATAGCTAATCCCGTTCTATGCTAATCATCCTATTATGAAAAATACAATCCTGGTAATACTTTGTGTGCTTGTTGGACAATTGGGCAATGCACAGCAAAAACCTCCCGCAAAGACCACCTCCACCACGCTGCCCAAACTAACGGTTACGCTTGGTGGCAGTAAAAGCGGCAACATCAGTGTTGCACAGATGCAGAAGATTGTAGACAGTCCCCTGGTTGTGAAAGATGAAAAAGGCATTGCTTATCCATTAAAAAGCTTTCGCATAAATTATACTTTCAAGAGTACGTATAAGGATGAAGAGACAGATAAGATTCGGGAGGTAAAGGATTTCCGGGCTTATGATTTCAATAATACTGACAGGCTAAGTGAAGACTGGCGCAACAGCATCAAGGACAATGTTAAAAAAGAAGATGAAATGCTGATCAATAATGTAGTTGTTAAGCTGAAAAACGGAAAGAGCTTTTTTGCACCGGAATTAAAATTGAAAGTACAGTAAAAAGAAGCTTAACTGCAAAGCAACAAAGGCCGCATAGTTATCTTGGAATCAGGTTAAGCGGTATAATAAATTCCCATTGATTGGCATTGATTGGATTCAGATATTTTTCTGTATCGAGTAACCTGGAATACCTGAAACCTAAACTGATTGGCTGCTTATTCCACAACTTTACATCAAAATATACTTCTGAGCCAACAGATCTCAGCGGAGTAGCAATACCTGTTTTCAGGCTTTTTACCGAAGAATAATCATAGAATGCATTGGCCCTGACCCTTTGGAAATAGAGCATTTGACCAAAACCCCAATCAGGGTATGCAATGGTAAAATGATAATTGACACCCCATCTCCACATACGGGGAAAATCAATACCCGGATACCCCCGGGCCAGTGCAAAGTTATTGGTGAAAAAATATTCTCCCAGCGTATCCCGGGCCTGGTAACTTGCATTTAAGACCAGGTTTTGCGTAGGAATGATTCCCGGCAGGTATACATTGGCTGAAGCTAAAAACTGGTTTGCAGAAGTTTTGCCAATGGCAACCCTTTCCTGCAGGTAAATGGTATGTGCAAAACGGGGAAAAATATGTTGCGGAGCCTGTTGTACCTGCATATTCCAGGCAATGGAGCTTTGCAGGTAATTGAAGTGCCGGTTATCGGGTTTCCCGGATGGAGTGCTCTTATAAAACAGGCTTTGATCGTTCAAAATGGCAGACAATGTGAGGAAACGATAATGCCTGCCTCCACTAAAGTTAAGGGGTAACCGAAGCCCTGCATTGGCATTAAACTCATCCCATCGGACAGAACGTGTGGAAACAGAATCTACGGGACTCGCAATAAATGTACGATCGAATGTATAGGAAAGTCCACCAGTGATCCATGGATAATATCCGCCAAATGTACCATTAAAACCAAATTTACTGTATCCTTCATTCTGGTTATACTGATAGTATAATTCCGATTTAAAAGTATTTAAAACATTCTCACTGTAAATGGATAATGACCAGTCTGGCTGCTCATACCACGGGCGCCAGCTGTGAAAATTGAAAATATGAAACCCTTTTTTATATGGAACAGCAGTGGCAGGGATATCCCGCACGGATTGCAGTCCTGCAACGGTTTTCAATCTAAGGGCTTCTTCGGCATAAACCTCATTGGAAGCATTCTCCCATTCTGAAACGGCAACCTTTTGTTGCCGGCTTGTCGTTTCCCTGAATAATTGCATGCCTTCTGCAGTAAAACGGCTGTATATAAGCTCTTGTTTTTCCGGGTCCAGATCAGCCTCATAAGATCCGGTAGAATGGCCGGTTAACAAGATCAGTTGACCGGATGCATTATCCCAGGCCCAGACCTGATCTTTTCGGTTATACGATGCCGTGAATACAACAAGATCACCACGCACCCTTGTAAATGCAATGGTTTTATAGGTAAATGGCACCAGGATACGCTGGCTTCCTGTGGCAATATTAAAGGCCATCAATGCCATTTGACCCACCGGATTCCTTACAGCGCTGAAAATTTCCTGGTCGTTTTTACTAAATGAGGGGTATGTAAAAAAGAACTGATCCGGGTTGGGCAAAGCCTGTATGACTTTTCCGTTATGGGCATCCAGTATTACAAGTAACGATTTACCGGAAGGATCTGCTTCTGCTGCAACAATTTTCTGTCCGTCGTGAGAAATATCCGGAGAAAAATATTTAGTTCCGGTGGTTAGCCTTGTCCGTTTCCCCGTATGGATATCCATGATATTAATGCCACTATAATCTTTCCATGACCAGCGGCTGTGTGGTTTATATACGGTATAAACCAGTTTCCCGTTTTTATACGCGAAATAATCATCCAGGCCGATATCTTTCACTGCAATTTTATGTTCGCCATTTGAAGTGAGAAAATAGAAAGCCGGGATATGCCTGTAAGAATTTTTGAGCACCAGGGTTGTATCCCCACCCAGAACGTGGGGAAAGTGATAATCAGTTACATATCTTGTATTCTTTTGGGTCACCTGAACACCATAATCCTTTTCTGAAGTATCGTTTATTTCCAACTTCACATGTGTAAAAGCATTTTCTACAAATTTATTAAACGGCACTCCGCTGTTTTTTTTAACAGCGCCCTGGAAGGGATAGAAAAAAGGCTTAAAGCGAACGGCATCCTGTGTAACCGATTTCCAAAATTCTGGGCCGTAAGTTAGGCGACCATAAGCTACCATTAAATAACCCAGTTGGTAATGATCCGGGACATAATCTTTCATGGAACCATTACGCAACTTCATATATGTGTAATTTTTCCCTGCTTCCCACAGACTTCGGTAGCCGTTGAAAAAATCAGGTAGCCTGCCCCTGCCCTGCGGACTTACCCCGGTTTCCTGGAATACCGCATCTCCTTCAAAGAACCAGTCAGGAACAGCCATGGAATTAGCCAACCCCTGTCCCTGCTCACCCAGGATATAATAGGCCCATTTAGACACCCCTTTTCGAAAGTTCATGTATTGCTGAACATGCCTGTATTCATGCATCGAAAGATTATCTGTCCAGGAAATGCTGCCCAGTTGAAGGCTGTTTTGCATGGGTGTCATGAAAAATTCACTTCTCCAGGGAGCCAATCCAACATAAGCATTTGAAATAGTGGTCTGGTTTTGCATTACTATATCGATCTTCCTTGTCTGGTTACCAATGGAAGCCGCCGTGTTTCGATTTAAGTGCGTTGTGAGGTTAACTACACGGTGAGCCTGCGCTTCCAGTCCTTCCTGGAATATTACCCTTACGGTATCCGTATTGATCTGCATCCATTTGGTTGAAGGTGGATTTCCGCCAAAACGTTGTGCTAATGATATCCCGGGGATTAAGGAATAGGAAATGAGGAATAAGGAAAATAGAAGTCGGATCATACAACTTAAATATACTTTGAATTTAATTTACCGCAAAGTGAAAAAAGGGGCAAAGAATGGAATCCTTATGTTTTAATATTATTTATAATAGTGAGTAGTGAATAGTGAGTCGTGAATAGTGAGAATTTACTTCGCACCTCTTACCTTGTACTTCGTACTTTTCTCCCATTTCTTCCTTAAGTTTGTTATGCATGATTTTATTTGCCCTTTCAATAGCCCCCGGCATAGCTATCAGTTTATATTTTTTTTTCCGGGATCAATATAACCGGGAGCCAAGGCGCCATTTGCTTTTCAGTTTTTTATTGGGGGTACTTAGTGCAGTACCCGCCATTTTACTTCAAATGATTTTGCTTCCCCTTCAGGAAAAGTATATGCCCGAAAATATTTTATCCATTGCTGTAAAAGCCTTCATTATTGTTGCCTTTACCGAAGAATGGTGTAAATATGTAATGGTGAGGTATTATGCCTACAGGCAGCCCGAATTTGATGAACCCTTTGATGGGATTGTCTATGCCGTGATGGTAGGAATGGGTTTCGCCACTATAGAAAATATTGGATATGTAATGCAACATGGACTGGCCACAGCAATAGTAAGGATGTTCTTATCTGTGCCCGCACATGCCGGTTTTGCCATATTAATGGGTTATTATATGGGAAAAGCCAGGTTCAATCCCGGATCGCGTTTTTTAACCATGATGCGCGGGCTTTTCCTGGCAGTTTTTTTCCATGGGGCTTTCGACTTCTTTTTATTTTTACGCGACGACAGCCTGATTCAAAAAAATATTTCCGACATTTTCCTGGTCGGTGGTGCCGTTATTATTTTCATAGTTGCTCTTCACTTCTCACGCAAAGCCGTACGCGAACATGTTGCCATCTCGCGTGCTATGCATGAAAAAAATGAATATGATCAGTATCTGTAAAAAAGGAACAGAAAGTATCCCCCTCATTCGCAGCCTTAGTGAAAGGATCTGGCCGGAAGCCTATAGCAGCATATTATCAGAAAACCAGATCAGTTATATGCTCAACCTCATGTATAGTGAGGATTCTCTTGAAGCACAGATCAACCAGAAAAAACATCAGTTTATCATTGCATATAGCGACACTGAACCAGTTGGCTTTGCATCTTATGGCATCAAATCATTGCAAGAAACAGGGGTATTCAGGTTGCATAAATTATATGTCATCCCAGGACTGCATGGTAAAGGTGTCGGGAAAAAATTAATACAAAGTATAGTTGATGATATACTGCCAAAAGGGGCTGAAAAACTTGAATTGAATGTAAATAAACAAAACCGGGCTATCGCATTTTATACTAAAATGGGTTTTAGTATTACCCGTGAGGAAATGATCGATATCGGAGAGGGTTTTATAATGGATGATTATGTTATGGAAACCACGCTGCCTGGTTTTTTTGTACCTTGATTTATATGCCCGAAACAAAGAGCAAAACCAACATCATGATCGGGGTGGATATCGGAACCAGTTCCACCAAAGTGATCGCTTATTCAGATAAGGGTAAGGTTCTTACTATTGCCCGGCGCAGCTACCCGCTCCTTCAACCACATGCCGGATACGCTGAGCAGGACCCTGAAACACTTTATACGGCAGTTACCGAAAGCATAACCGAAGTTTGTCAACAGATACAGGGACATGCGGTTATTGAAGGATTCTCCTTCAGTTCCGCCATGCATGGTTTTTTGGCGCTCGACAGGGAAAATAAACCACTGACCCGGATCATAACCTGGGCGGATACCCGAAGTTCCGGGGAAGCGGAAGAACTGGGTAGACATCCCGGTGCCAAAAAACTGTATGAAAGAACAGGCGTACCCATGCATCCCATGACCCCATTAACCAAGATATGCTGGTTACAGCATAACATGCCCCGGGTGGCATCAAATACAGCGATGTATTCCGGCATCAAGGAATATATTCTTTTTCGCCTTTTGGGTGAACATATCATTGATCATTCTTTGGCATCAGCAACCGGATTGTTTGATATACATTCACTGGAATGGTACAAACCCGCACTGGAAATAGCGGGCATCACAGAAAAGCAGCTACCCAATATCGTTAGTACCACCTATGCTTTATATGATCTTGATCCGGTTTGGAGAAAAGAATGGGGCATAAAAGACCATACCCCGTTCTATACCGGGGCAAGTGATGGCTGCCTGGCAAACCTGGGTACCGGTGCTGTAGAAACCGGCGACCTGGCAGTAACTGTTGGAACCAGTGGCGCAGTGCGCATGGCAGCAGCGATTGCGCTTCCGGATAAATTAAGCAGGACCTTTAATTATGTTTTAACGCCGTCTTTATATATAGCAGGTGGCCCAATTAACAATGGCGGGATCATCCTTAAATGGTTTACGGAAAACTTCCTGAACAGATCTTTTAACAGTGCGGCAGATTTTGATGCATTCCTCGTTGAAGCGGCCAAAGCTCCACCTGGTTCAGCAGGCCTGATTTGCCTCCCTTACTTTATGGGTGAAAGAGCCCCGGTATGGAACGCGGGCCTGAAGGGTATTTTTTACGGTGTCCAAATTCATCACCGTAGAGAACATATGATGCGGGCCATTGTGGAAGGAATCAGTTTTTCACTGCTCCAAATAGCGGAGATCCTGGCGGAAAGCCAGGGACCTTATACCCGCATATTTGCCAGTGGCGGTTTTGTTCATTCTCCAACCTGGATGCAATGGCTGGCAGATATATTTAACCGTACGGTATATATCACCCAAACCGAAGATGCCTCAGCCATTGGAGCAGCCATGCTTGGCTGGATGGCTTTAGGCAGGATCAACAACCTTTCCCAGACAAAAGAGTGGATTGAGTTTCAACAGACCTATCAGCCAGTTCCGGCATCTCATAATTTATACAAGCAAAGCTTCGAAAAATATAAGCTACTGTCTGAACGTGAGGCTGCTCATAAATTAACGGACTGATCAATGTGTACAACTCAATAAAAAGCAAATAAATTACATAAGTCTGATTAATGTTTAACCTATTGATTGTCTTTAGCTTAGATGATAAATAAAAATTATGTTTTAAGGAAGGAAGTGGTTAATTTTGCCGAAATTTTTGTAATATATGTCTACTTTAACTAAATCTAAAATCGACTTCTCCTTACCGTATAAAGTGAAAGATATCAGCCTGGCAGAATGGGGCCGAAAAGAAATCAGGCTTGCTGAAGCTGAAATGCCCGGT
>JAHEEX010000040.1 GCA_024640465.1 Sphingobacteriales bacterium
GTCCGTGGTATACATTGCCCCGGTATGATCAGCTCATAACACCCGAATGGGTGTTTAATAAAAAAGAAAGAAAAAGGTGGTAAAATCAGAACCGGAATATCAGCCCACCGAAATAATTTCTGACTGGCGAGGGGTTATAATATCGGCGGCCAAAAGCATTAAGGTCGTTGCCCAGGCTATACTGTTCATCGGCAAGGTTATCAACACCCGCAAAAAGTTCCAGTTTATGTTTCCCGATTTTTTTTTGCCATCCAAGCCTGAATTGCCAGAGCCTGTAAGCCAGGGCATATGCATCATTGGCATCAGTAAGCGGTAAACGAGAAGTATAATTAAATGTACCATTTATGTAAAAATGCTGCAGGAAACTGATATCAGCTCCGGCAAGAATTACCTGGCGGGGTACTCCGGTAAGTTCGTTCCCGTCATACGATGTATTATTAACTGTATAATCCTTAAAATAAAAATCAGACAGTGTAACGCTGCTCCATAAACGAAGATAAGACAGCCACTTTTGGGCGGGTTTATTAATGAGATATCCTTCTGTAAAGAATTCAAATCCCTCTTGTTTGGTGCCACCAGCATTAATAAAATATTCTGCCCCGATGGCATTTGTGCGTCGAACGATGGCATCTTCCAGGTTAAATTGAAAAAAACTCAATTCAAATTGCCATCGGCTACGGATAACGGAACCTTTTAAACCCAGTTCATAACTCCATCCCTGTTCTGCCTGCAGGTCAGTTGAAAAACCACCGGCCGAGGGGCGTACTTCTGCAAGGGAGGGAGGTGAAAAACCTTTTGATGCAGATGCATGCAAAGCAATTGACCTGTTAAACGTATAAGACATTGCCAGTCTCGGTGATGGAATCAGTAAAAAGTCGACAGGAACTTTTCCATTCTGTGGCTCGCCCTCTACCCTTTCCAGCTGATAACTGAAATCATTGATGCTGATACCGGCCTGCAACATGAGTTTTGGGGTGAATTGAAACTCGGCTTGAGAAAAGAAGAATTGCTGATAGGCATTGACCTCATCCCTGACAAGATTATTATCCGGAACGCCCTTATTATTTCCAGTACTGTCTATGGTATAATAACCATTTTGCCATTCCACTCCATTGATCCATTTTACCCCTACCTTACCCCAATGGCTGCTGTACACAAATTTTGTCCGAAAACCAATATTGAATTCCTTGCGTTTTTCATAATTGGTGATAAAAGGATTCTCAAACCCGGTAAAGGCAGTTGTTAAGGCAAAAACAAAGTTCCAGTTCCTGGCCAATGCCCAGGTATCTGATATACCGATCAAAGCTGTTTTATTATAAATGCCGGCTTTTTGATCCATTGCAGAAGGCAAGGTTGGCGTTGCCGGCCTTGACTGACGGGGGTTCGCAGCCTGTTGTGCCAAAGTAAGTCCGCCAGGTGTCCGGTAGCCTAAATTGCTCAGTAAAAGAAATGCATTAATTCGATTATGCTTCCCTGTTAGTACAGACGTATTGGCTTGAATAACATCGCGGCGCATTCGGCTGTTATCCCGGTATCCGTCTGCCTGGAAATGCCCCTGGCTGATTTGCCAACTGGCTTTTCCACCGGCATGCTGCCACCTCAAGTTTTCAGATAACTGGCCGTATGATCCGCCAGTTAACTGTACGGAAAAATCATTTCCTGGGGATGAGGAATCTGCCTTTATCGTATACTCAGGCGATTCCAGTACAACCACTCCACCGGTTCCCGTTCCGTATATGCTGCCTGCCGGGCCTTTTATGATCTCCAGGCTACCTGCCATATTCATATCAACCAGGTTGAGATAGGTATTTCCACCAGCATCTGTCAACATAAAATCTCCCCAATACGTTTTAATATTCCTGATCCCAAATGGTGAGCGAAGCAAACTACCTCTTATGGATAGCCGATAACTGCCGGGTGACCTTTCTTCCATCCGGACTCCTGGTACAGTATTCACAACTGGAACAAAAGATGTATTGGAAAAGCGCTGTAAGTCGCGCTCACGTAAAATACTGACTGATGCAGGTACTGAAAGCCTGACACGACCTGTTTCAAAGCCCCTTACCCGCACTTCACTTAACGGAGTGATGGTATCCTTCCGCTGGTTTGTTTCCTGTGTAAAGCCAACATGTGCCAGCAAAAGAAAAAAAGAAAGCGTAATTAAGATTTTCATTTACCGGACTTACATTGAAAATTAAAAGTACCTGTTTGAAAAATCAAATGATGACTAAATTAATCAAAGCATTGCAATAAAAGATTTTCATTGAACTTATGATAAGAAAAAAGGCAGCCACAGGCTGCCCTTTGAATATAAGCAATTGGCTTGGTTATTTTTTCATGTACATCACTTCCTTTACCAGTTTCACTGTACGCGGTACGTCTGGCAGGTAAGCGGCAACCAGGTTGGGGGCATAGTGCATTGGGGCGTCCTGGGAAGTGATTCGGCGAATAGGCGCATCCAGGTAATCAAAACCTTCCTTTTGGATCCTGTAGCTGATCTCAGAAGAAACGGAAGCAAAGGGCCATTGCTCTTCAACAATAACCAGTCGGTTTGTTTTCTTTACACTTTCCAGGATGGTCATCCAGTCTAGTGGACGAATGGTCCTCAGGTCGATCACCTCGGCACTTACGCCTTCTTTCTCCAGTTCCTCTGCTGCGCCAAGTGCAACTTTCATCATTTTATTGAAAGAAACAATCGTAATATCTCTGCCTGGTCTTTTTACATCAGCTTTTCCAATTGGAATGAGGTATTCTTCTTCGGGTACATCACCTTTATCCCCATACATCACTTCACTTTCCATAAAAACAACCGGATCATCATCCCGGATAGCGCTTTTCAGCAAACCCTTGGCATCATATGGGTTGGATACAGAGATCACTTTAATGCCGGGAATATTGGCATACATGCTTTCGAAAGCGGTGGAGTGCTGCGCACCCAATTGTCCAGCAGATCCGTTTGCCCCGCGAAAAACAATAGGACACCCAACCTGTCCGCCACTCATGGCTAACATTTTGGAGGCGGTGTTCAGAATCTGATCCAGCGGAAGTACAGCAAAGTTCCAGGTCATAAATTCAACAATTGGCCTGAGACCATTTTGTGCCGCACCAACGGCAACTGCAGTGAAACCCAGTTCCGCGATCGGGGTATCGATCACCCTCTTGGGACCAAATTCATCCAGCATCCCCTGGCTTACCTTATAAGCACCATTATATTCTGCAACTTCTTCGCCCATCAGGAATACCCTCTCATCCCGTCTCATTTCCTCCTGCATTGCTTCACGCAGCGCTTCCCGAAATGCAATTTGTCTCATGGCCATACAGCTGTATTTCTTTTGAAGCGCAAAAATATTGGAACTAAGGCATTTCAACAAAAGTTGTTTATACCCCAGGCAAAAGGCTTTTACTGTATCGTCTTATCCGTTTTTGGCTTTCACTTTCGATTTTCGATTTTCCACTTTCGATTTTCTAATCAGCTTTTTCCCCAAATTTCCAATTCTGCCTTTTGATCACCAGATTGAGGGGTACCATACCAGAATAAAAATCGGGTTATTGCCGCCTGGTTGCCGGGAAGATTGATCACGCGGCTCTCCCCACCTGGCTGTATATCATTCCTTAATTCAATGGATTTCTTTTCTCCATTGGCAAAATGAATAACACAGCGCTGCAGGTTAATACCGCCTTTTTTAGATTTTATTTTGATGGCCGTTAGAATGGGGCCGTTGGAAGGAAAGGTAAATTCATCATTTGCTTCAGATTGATCGACTTTTGTTTCACCCAGTTTTTCCCATTTTTCGGACTGGGAGTTTGTTAATTTAACAGAACGAAACCCTGACAGTGTAACCGCTATGCTGAGCATGAAAATGGTGCCCATCAACGGAATGAATAAAGCTACTGACTTTTTCATAGTTGAAGTTTTGGTTATAAAATATAGGGGTTGGATTGTACAGAAAGGTACAAAAGGAGTCTGTCTAATGAAAGAAGGCTGGAATGTTTAATTTATTGTGTACAAGGGGTGATTTTTATACACAATCCCGGAAAGAAAGTATACAATGGGATCCGTCTTTGGGGTGATTTTTAACGTAAATGCTACTTAATCAACGTTTTCTATAACCATGGCGCTTGCGCCACCGCCTCCATTACAAATACCCGCAGCGCCATATTTTGCATGATTGGCTTTGAGTACATTAATTAAAGTAACAATGATCCTGGCGCCACTGCAACCTAATGGATGACCCAGTGAAACTGCACCGCCATGAACATTTACTTTTGACGGGTCAAGTTTCATTCTTTTACTGTTTTCAATTCCTACCACAGCAAATGCTTCATTCAATTCCCAGTAAGAAATATCTTCCATTTTCAATCCGGCTTTGGCAACCGCTTTGGGTACTGCCAACGAAGGCGTTGTAGTAAACCATTCCGGAGCCTGCTCCGCATCTGCATAAGAAATAATTTTGGCGATGGGTTTAAGCCCCATGGCATCTGCTTTCTCCTTACTCATTAAAACCAAAGCTGCTGCTCCATCATTCATGGTACTGGCATTTGCTGCCGTAACAGTACCGTCTTTTTGGAAAGCCGGATTAAGCGTTGGTATTTTATCAAATTTTACATTGAATGGTTCTTCGTCTTTTGCAAATACAATGGGATCACCTTTACGTTGCGGTATGTCAACCGGGATAATTTCATTACTGAATTTTCCTGTCTCCCAGGCTGCCTGGCTGCGTTTATAACTTTCGATGGCAAAGGCGTCCTGGTCGGCGCGGCTTACACCGCATTCTTTGGCGCATAATTCTGCTGCATTTCCCATCGCTTTTCCATCATACACATCTGTTAGTCCGTCTTTTGCCAGCCCATCGATCATGGATACATTACCATATTTATTTCCCCAGCGCATATTCTCCACATAGAATGGCACACTGCTCATATTTTCCATACCACCTGCAACTACAATATCAGCATCCCCGAGTAAAATACTCTGTGCCGCCTGGGCGATGGCTTTCATACCGCTGGCACAAACTTTATTTACCGTTGTACAATTTACTTCATTGGGTAAACCGGCAAATTTAGCCGCCTGGCGTGCTGGTGCCTGGCCAAGGTTGGCCTGGATTACAGATCCCATCAGCACATCCTGAACATCTGATGGTTTAATCCCTGCTTTTTCAATCGCCCCTTTTATGGCTATAGCACCTAATTTAGTCGATGGAATATCTTTCAAACTTCCCCCGAAAGATCCAATAGGTGTTCTGACAGCAGAAATGATATATACTTCTTTCATATAGCAATGAGATTACACTTTACCGAAAAGAAAAGTTGAACGCAAAGATAATGCGTTTTATTTCTGCCTGAAACTATCCCCCATAAATTGAAGCGCATCGGTAATTCCGGTGCGCCAATAGGTCCAGTTATGGGCACCATCCCGCACACGGAATTCATGCGGTATTTGCTTTTCAATCATGGCGATATGCAGTAAACAATTCCCTTTTGTAAGAAAATCATCATCACCACAATCAATCCAATACCTGACTTTCCGAAGATCATTGGGTGATTTGGAATTCACCAGGTTCAAAACGGAATTTTCTTTCCATGATTTTGACAAACGATCGCCGGATTTCAACCCTCGGCCAAATAATTGTCCGAAAGTATTATCATAGCTTACATCAGGCATTTTTTGCATGCCGTCATCATCTGTTACCGCAGCACTTAAAGGCGCGGCAGAGGCAAAAAGTTGTGGATATTTAAGGGCATAAATAAGGGTGCCATATCCTCCCATCGAAAGTCCGGCCACTCCCCTATACCTTTTTTGGGCTTTAATACGATATGTTTTTTCTATTGAAGGCATAAACTCTTTGATGAAAAAATCTTCATAGTTCTCCTTCCCGTCGTAAGAATTGATATACCAGCTTGAGTCGGCATCGGGCATTACGATGATCATTGGCGGGATACTGCCTTCATAAATGGCTTTATCAGCATAGCGGTTAACTTCCCCAAACTGAAGCCAGCCGGTATTATCATCTGTATACCCATGCAGCAGGTATACGACCGGGTAAGTTCTTTGCGATTGGTCATAATCCGCAGGAAGATAAATCGTATAATTAACAGAGCGATTAAGTATGGCACTTTTAACCGATTTTTCTTCGATTACTTTTCCCATAGGCTGTGCTTGGGAAATACCAAATAATACCAAAAACAATATTGACAGAACTAGTTTCAGATTGTTCATGCTGTATAAAGTTTTTTACTCGTTATTATGAAATGAATCATACATACTAATCTTCTTCAATGGGGAAAAGAACATAACCCTTTAATTGATAGGTTGAAAGTGCCGTCCTGGCTGATTGTGATTTATGAATACCCGGCAACATTTTAGCAATATCAATTTCCCTGAATTGCAATGTTTGTCCGCATTCCGTAAATTCAACTCCTTTTTTTTGCAATTGTTCAATTAAATCAATGTTTGGATTATTAACACCATATCTTTTCATGTATTCCTCATTACGGAGAAACGACATAACACCAGGACCATGAACCACAACTGCCACATTTAACCTGGTTTCAGGGATTCCTGCGGCAAGATGCAGGTTAAGAATTCTGATGATTTCCTCTATGCCCATATTCTCTTTCCCCTGCTTCATTTCTTCCGGATTGCCAATGGCAAAATCAAATAAAAGCTTATAAGTGCCCGTATAATCAGCAGGATTGGAAATATTTTCAACGGGCAAAACACCAGAATACTTCGTTTTACCCTTCATGAATGGATAAACCATTCTTGGTTCAGCCTTTTTTATTAGGGCTTCCTTTTGTTCCTTTGGCGTTAAAGTTTGGGTCTGGCAAATAGATGAATTTTTACTGAATTGCAAAATAGCACAAATGAAAAAGACTTGATACAATTTGATTTTCATGCTTTTGGTTTGAACAGGTAAAATAATCATTTTATTGGTATTCCATTCAAAACGATGATAAGGGTAGTATAAAACACCGTAATCTTATTATGACAAAGGAGTTGATTCTTTGCATTATCATTATTGCTGAAGAAAAATTTCCAAAATAATGAGCGGTTTTGTGTTTTTCAAACCATACATGTGTAGCTTTAAATTAAAAATAAAAGGATGCATTCAGATACTAAAATCGCGCTTGTAACCGGCGGTAGCCGTGGCCTGGGAAAAGAAATGGCCCTGCGTTTAGCAGCAAAAGGAAAAGATGTTATCCTGACGTATCGAACCGAAAAAGAATCTGCGCATCAAATAGTCAGGGAAATTGAAAAGATGGGGCGAAAAGGCATAGCGCTGCATCTCGACATGAGCCATACAGAAAACCTGAAACCTTTTGTTGAAAAACTTAAAGGATCGCTCATGGAAATGTGGGGCAAAACCCATTTTGACTACCTGGTTAACAATGCAGGAATGGGAGCAACCGTGGCATTTGCAGATGTAACAGAAGATTTGTTTATGTCTTTTTTTAACGTCCATTTTAAGAATATATACTTTCTCACGCAATTAACTTTGCCGCTTATCAATCCCGGTGGAAGTATTATTAATATCTCCAGTGGAACAACACGTTTTGCCAACCCGGGTTATTCTGTTTATGCTTCCATGAAGGGGGCTATTGAAACCTTTACAAAATACCTCGCTAAAGAATTGGGCACAAAAGGAATCACTGCCAATGTTGTAGCACCTGGACCGATTGAAACCGATTTTAACAATGCCGCAATAAGGAATAATCCCCAGTTAAAAGGGATACTGGGCTCACTTTCCCCTCTAGGCAGGGTGGGAAATGCAGAAGATATAGGTGGGGTTGTTGCATTTCTTTGCTCGGAAGATGCCCGATGGATCAATGGACAGAGAATTGAAGTTAGTGGTGGAATTAATGTTTAGACAAAAAAAGGTTATGACTGGCATATCTTTATAACATTTCAGAAATTGATTTTTAATCACTTATATGTATATTTGACAAACAGCATATCGCTATAAATTGTCCTTATTTTTTTGCAATCGATGAAAAAAATCCAGCGCGAAATACCGATAAAAGTTACTTACATTTACAAAAATTGTACACCATGAATCTCTTTGTTGCTGGCCTTCCCTATGATCTGGATGATGCCGAATTAATGGAAATCTTTGAAAAGTTTGGCGCCGTTAAATCTGCCAAAGTTGCTATGGACAGAGAAACCGGTAAAAGTAAGGGCTTTGGATTTGTGGAAATGGTTGAAGATTCTGAAGGTAAAGAAGCCATTGAACACCTGAATGATATATCCCTGGGTAAAAAACCCCTGGTTGTAAAACAAGCCGAAGACCGCGGCAGCGCACCACGCAGGGACAGCGGAAGCGGCGGTGGCGGATATAACCGCAGGGATAATTCCAATGACCGAAGGAGATATTAATTCACTTCCCCTTTTAGTAATCTGCGCATACTTTTAATCTTTCTATGATTTCTGGTGTTGTAGCTTATTTAGATTAAATATTTATTGCCCCCTGTTAAGCCAGTTCTGCACCACTTTATCTATATCATTGTCTTTATGACAATTATTACATTTTTGGGTTAGCAATACATAAGCATGCTTAGATCCAACAAGGTCATTCTTCTCCAAATTGTCTTCAAGGATTTCCAGTGCAGGTTTTAAATTGCGTTCGTAAGATTTTCGAAATGGTTCATCCAGCTTACGATGTGTATCAAATTTTTCCGAAACAATATTAAGTATACTATCCATGCCGGTCAGAAACCAACGGGCATCCTGCATATCCCCAGCTCTTAATTCATCACCCATAAGTTCATGATACATTCTTAGGTCGATCATGTTTTCATCAAGGTCTTTGATATTATTTAATGAAGATTCTTTTTTGAAATTACAAGCAAACCCGCCAAGAAAAAGTAAACACCCAATGATGAATTTCATTTTTTTCACATAAATAGTTAAAGGTAATTTCAGGCTTGCGATGATGAAAAAATAGTTAACATTTAAATTATCATTTTGCCTTGAATCAATGAAAGATACGCTGGAGACTTAACCCATTTTATCCTTCAAAATCTTCCCATCCATCCTGTTCATCCATCCAATCCATTCAATCCTGCTCAAAAAAGCCACCAATTAAACTTAGTAGCTTCTTGCGATTATGCCCCTCATTATTTTTATGGACCAGCCCGGTTACATGAAAATAACCGAAGGCTTCCATGATTTATCCGTCTAACCAATCTTATCCTTTCAAATCTTCCCATCCATCCTGCTCATCCATCCAATCCAAACAATCCTGCTCAACAAAACCACCAAGTAAGCTTAGTGGCTTCCGGAGATTATGCCCCTCATTATTTTTATGGAACAGCCCGTTTATTCGAAAATAACCGAAGGCTTCCAGGATTTATCAGTTTAACCAATCTTATCCTTTCAAATCTTCCCATCCATCCTGTTCATCCATCAAATCAAAACAATCCTGCTCAAAAAAGCCACCAAGTAAACTTAGTGGCTTCCGGCGATTATGCCGCAGATTATTTTTATGGACCAGCCCGGTTACGCGAAAATAACCGAAGGCTTCCATGATTTATCTGTAGATGTCATGAATACCTCCTTTTTTTTGATGAATTGGAAAATTAATCAAAAATCGTTTTACTTCCAATGCTTTTTAAACAATGTTGTGTTGTTCCCCTCTTCCCCTGTATTAAAAACAATCATAAAATAATTACTATTAAAGAAAATATAATTATCATCTAAGTGTAATCATAATTATTGTAACTTAATCAATAAAATATATGCCCGAATCTCATCAAAGACATAAAACAAAGCATCATCATCAGCCGGGGAGTACTTCTGGCAAGAAAGTCAGAACAACAGCAGGAACCTTTATGGCAGCCATGGGCGGTATTTTTGGACTTTCTTTTGGTTATTTCACCAGTGATAGAAGTATCCTATGGTCGGTTGTAGGCACTGTTGTTGGTATACTGGTTGGCTATTTCTTTGGCCATAACATCGATAAATCAACCAGGAAAAATAAATGATTTTCTGCCGTAGATTTATTTAATTCATTCTAATTGCTATGGTAATAAACGTACAATTGGATTTTTAGTCATTTCCAAATTGCTGGTATGAATTATTCGAATTATTTTTTTTAATAATTTTTGCGCTAAATGATTTCAATTGTGTAAAAAACAGGGTTAAATAAATATCATTTTACGGTAACTTTAATGCAGCATAGAATCATTAATCAAAGGCTGTCATTTCATCAAATCAGTTAAATAATTTGCTTATGCCATCCTACACTTTAGATATCAATAACAAAATATATACGGTAGATGTAGATCAGCAGATGCCCTTGCTATGGGTAATCCGTGATTTTGTTGGTTTAACTGGTACCAAATTTGGTTGTGGCATTGCACAATGCGGGGCATGTACTGTACATATCGATGGCAACCCTGTTCGGTCCTGTAGTTTTCCGGTAATGGGTGCAGTTGGGAAAAAAATCACTACCATAGAAGGAATTTCAGCAAATATTGACCATGCCGTCCAAAAAGCATGGATTGAACTGCAAGTGCCACAATGTGGCTATTGCCAGTCGGGTCAAATTATGGCGGCTACTGCCCTTCTTAAACGAAACCCAAAACCATCGGATAGCGATATTGATGCAGCCATGCAGGGAATCCTTTGCAGATGTGGTACTTACCAACGCATCAGAAAAGCCATTCACCGCGCTGCAGAATTAGTATAATATTATTTAAAACGCTTTGTAGATCGCTGTTTCTCCGTCAGCTGGAGAAACCATCCTTAAGAAACTGAATTTTAAAACAAGTCAATCCAGAAACATGCAACAAAATACATCCGCTATTGATCGGAGGAAATTTCTGAAATTATCCGGCATTACCGGAACGGGTTTCCTGATCGGTTTAAATCGTGGTTTGGCGAATACAGTTGTAACAGGATATTTTCAACCCGGAGCTGATGTGTATGAATTTACACCATTGATCAATATAGAAAAATCGGGAACTATAACCATTTTCAATACAAGGCCCGAAATTGGCCAGGGAACCTGGCAGGCTGTGCCATCCATGATTGCGGAAGAACTTGAAGTGTCTCTGGACCAGGTGACCATTGTACAAACCGGCGGAGAAAAAAAATATGGACCTACACAATGGGTTGGCGGAAGTTCATCGGTAAGAGGAGCATATACAGACTTGAGAAAAACCGGGGCATCTGCAAAAGAAATGCTGCAAAAAGCCGCTTCAATAAAATGGAATGTACCGTTTGAAGAATGTTACGCAGCGAATGGAAAAATATTTCATAAACCCAGTGGTAAAAGTTTGGGATACGGTGAATTGGCGGAAGCTGCATCAAAATTGGAAGTACCGGCAGCACCGAAACTGAAAGACCCTAAAGATTTTAAAATACTCGGTAAAGCCACTCCCCGCCCGGACGTTCCGCTTAAATCTTCCGGCAGGGCTGTTTTTGGTATTGATGCTTCAACCCCTGGAATGGTTTATGCATCCATTGAAAGATGCCCGGTAATGGGCAGCAAGTTGGTAAGTTTTGATGATAGTGCAACCAAAAATGTGAAAGGTGTTTTACAGGTCGTGAAAAGCGAACGGATCGTTGGCATCTACAGGTATGAAACTATAGCTGTGATAGCTGAAAACTACTGGGCTGCATTACAAGGTAGGAAAGCGCTCAAAGTCAAATGGGATTATCAGGGCAGGGAAAGCTTTAATTCTAAAAACTTTGAAACAAAATTAAGAAGCCTGTCTTCACAGGAAGGACTACTGGATCATAGCCAGGGTGATTTTGAAAAAAGTTTTTCCGCTGCTGCCATTAAGCTCGAGGCTTTTTATGAAACCCCTTTTGTATCCCACTCACCTATTGAGCCTATGAATTGTCTTGCGAGCTGGACAGCAGGCAATAAACTGGAAATCTGGACTTCCACACAGGTGCCTGGAGATGTTGTATCTGGCACAGCAAAAGAATTTGCCATTCCGGAAGATAATATTACGCTCCATACTCTCTTCAATGGAGGCGCTTTTGGTCGGAGGTTAATTAATGATTATATATATGAAGCGGTAGATATTTCGAAAAAGATCAGTAAGCCTGTTAAAGTTATCTGGACGCGTGAAGATGATACCCAGCAGGGCCCATTCAGGCCACTCACCTTTTCTGCCATGAAGGCGGGCCTTTCTGCCGATGGAAAAGCTATTGCATTTCAGCATAAAGTAATTGCGCCATCCCTGGAAGCCACGCTGGAAAAAAATCATGATAAAACCAAAGTCAATAAAACCATGACGGAGGCCATCAGCGAGCAGAAATATGAGATTCCGAATATGAAGAATACATATGTCGCTGCCGACTTTGATATGCCTCTGTTGTATTGGCGCGCAGTTACTTCAACAACACTTGCTTTTGCCCATGAATGTTTTATTGATGAAATGGCGGTTAAAGCAAAAAAAGATCCCCTTGACTATCGCCTCGGGATGGTGAAAAAAAGTTCCGACACAGAGAAGCTATTGCGTAAGCTGAAAGAAGTATCTAATTGGAATAAAAAACTACCTGCCGGATGGGGGCGCGGTGTTGCACAATACGAGTTTTTTGCAGGTCTTTGCGGCCAGGTGGTGGAGGTTTCCAAAAAAGGGAAAGGTATAAAGATTGAAAAAGTATATGCCGTTATTGATATGGGTACAATTGTAAACCCGGATACGGTTAAAGGACAGGTGGAGGGCGCCATAGTCATGGCCATCTCTGCCGCCATCAAATCCGGGATAACTTTCGATAAAGGGCAAACGATGCAGACCAATTTTCATAATAATCCTGTTTTACGGATCAATGAAATGCCTGTTGTTGAAGTGCATATTATAGCTGATGGTGGTGAAGTAATTAAAGGCGCCGGAGAACCGGGTTTGCCTCCTTTGGCACCAGCTTTGTGTAATGCTATTTTTGCGGCGACCGGTAAACGGATCAGGAGATTGCCTTTTGATATCAATAACATATAAGCTGTTAATATTGGTTCTGTGAAAAATAATTATTCCGAAATAATGGAAAATACATTGCCCTCAGAGGGCCACTGAGATTGATGGAGAACAGCAGGGATGCTCCGCCTTTCTCTCTGTGTACCTCAATTTTCTCTGTGGCCCTCTGTGGCCTGAATTCTTACATCACGTAATTTTCAAAATGATGAATATGCGTTCTATTCCGTTCATACTCATTTTATTCATAGCATCACCGGCATCTACCCAAACTTTTAACCTCAAGTCAAGCATCGAGCGTGGCAAAGAACTCTATGTATTGGAATGCCAAAGTTGCCATATGGCAGAGGGTGAAGGTCTTTCTGGGGTATACCCCCCAGTGGCAAAGACTGATTATCTGAAACAACCAGCACCCTTCCTCATCAATATAGTCCTTAAAGGACAAAGCGGAGAGATCGTTGTAAATGGAGCTAAGTACAATACCCCAATGCCTGCCCAGGATTATCTATCAGACGAAAAAGTATCAGACATTTTTAATTATATCAGGAACAGCTGGACAAATAAAGGAGCTGCCATCACCCCCGAACAGGTAAAAACACAAAGAGAAAAAAACAAAGCTCAATAATTTTATTTTTATTCCCTGATGATCTAAGCCTCCAACAAGGCATTGTGGATTTTTTTGTAGCCATTGAACTTTTCGACCTTCTACTTGTATTGTCATTTTCAGGAATAAAAGTGCATTTATTTCATCTGAAGAATAATACCTATCAGATTTCGCTTTTGTGTACTTGTTTTAGTTAAATTACAGTAACGATTGTTTTTTAATGCGTAAAAATCACACAAATATAAATTGTGCTTCCTGCAGTCCAGGTAAACCAAAGATTCGCATTAGCAAAAAAGCGGGTTTTCTTACCAGTTTTTTACTGGTGATTTTGCCCAAATGCCCACTTTGTGTGATTGCTTATTCCAGTACAATCATGCTTTGTGGAAAAGAAGAATCCATTATCTCTTCTCAAATTCATTCATCTCTTTTAGCTACTTGTATCACCATATTATTATGTATCGTTATCCTGGCCAGTTTGTTTTTAAATTACCGGGATAATCGTACCAAATATTCACTTATGCTGGCTTTTGCAGGCAGTGTAATGCTGGTAATATCAACCATTTGGGACATTGGCCCGGTTCTGTATTATGCAGGAACAACTTTTATTTTTATCGGAGTCTGGCTAAACGGAAGCATGATTTTTATATTGAACAAAGTGAAGGCCTTGATACATAAAGTAGAATCCGTGCATATTTATCCTTTTTCCGAAACCTGAAAACAAATCGTTTTTTGTGTACAAAAATGGTAGAAAATGCATCCAATCTTAGAGTAATAATTACTTAACTTAAAAAAACAAGACTATTCGTCCGGAAATATTGCCAATACACGTACAATCAATTTTTCCGACATTTTAACGCATTCATTTGATCCGATTATTTTTTATCCAAACCCTCCGGAACTGTTGCCATAAAAGCTGCCCTATTCGCTAAAGTCTTATCAACGATTTAAAAATAAAAAGTATGATTGCTCAGTCATTTCAGTACGAATCCCCACGTACGATTAAAGAAGCCATTGAACTACTTCAGAAGTATGGTGATGACGCTAAAATCCTTTCCGGTGGGCACAGTCTTATCCCAATGATGAAACTGCGTTTTGCCAGTCCGGAATACATCATCGACATCAACAGGATACCGGGATTATCCTACATCAAGGAAGAAGGTGGGATGTTAAAAATCGGGGCCCTCACCAGGGAAGCCGAAATTGAACATTCGGACCTGCTGAAAAAACACTTTCCCATTTTTGGTGACGTTACAAAACTGATCGCCGATCCCCAGGTAAGGAATATGGGAACCATCGGTGGTAACCTGGCTCATGGAGATGCAGCCAACGACCATCCTGCCGTAATGCTGGCGCTAAATGCAACCGTTATTGCTGCAGGTCCCGATGGAGAAAGGGCCATCCCCATCGATGAATTTTTCTTCGGTTTTTACCAGACAGCATTACAGCCCGACGAGATCCTCACGGAAATTCAGATCCCTGTTTCACAGCATGGAACAGGCAGCGCTTATCACAAACTGGAAAGAAAAGTGGGTGATTATGCTACCGCAGGTGTTGCCGTTCATTTAACACTGGATAAAAATAATACCTGTACATCTATCGGCATTGGTCTGACAAATGTAAACCCCACTCCTTTGCGTGCTGCCAGATCTGAACAGGCATTGTTTGGAAAAGAACTGACAGAAGAGGCCATAGCTGAAGCGGCAAAATATGCATCCGAAGACTGCAGCCCTTCATCAGACCTTAGAGGAAGTGAGGAATATAAAAGAGCCATGGTTGCCGTACTGGTAAAAAGAATGATCCATAAAGCAGCCGAAAGAGCCAAAGCTTAATTCAGACAATCAGCAATCCGATTTCACCACATAAAATATTGAAACAATATGAATAAGCAAATAACAGTTACGGTCAACGGCACAGAACATACACTTGAAGTGGAACCCCGCTTGCTGCTGGTTCACATGATCAGGGAAGTACTCAACCTGACCGGTACACATATTGGCTGCGACACAACCAGTTGCGGTGCATGTACCATCCTGCTGGATGGAAAATCTGTAAAATCCTGCACAATTCTCGCTGTTCAGGCCGACGGAAAATCAATTAAAACCATTGAAGGGGTTTCAGCTGAGGGACAGCTGGATTCATTACAGGAAGGATTTCATTTGAATCATGGCCTTCACTGTGGTTTTTGCACCCCGGGTATGATCATGCGTGCAACGGAATTACTGGAAAATAACCCCAATCCAACAGAAGAAGAAATCAGATGGGGTATTTCGGGTAACCTTTGCCGTTGTACAGGGTATAATAATATCGTAAAAGCGATACAGTATGCCAGTGCAAAAAACAGGGGTGTCGAAACAGCATCCACAGAACCTGAATTTGTTTAGTAAACCATTTTTTAAACATCTCAACTAATAACCATATGATTCAGTGTAAAACGTCCAAAGCGATCAGCGGCATGGGTCATTCCATGAAAAGAAAAGAGGATGCCCGTTTCCTACAAGGCAAAGGGCATTATGTGGATGATATCAAGCTCCCGGGCATGCTCTACATGGATATTGTCAGGAGCCCCTATGCTTATGCAAAAATAAAAAGCATCAATTCGGAAGAAGCCATGAAAGTACCAGGTGTTGTTGCCGTTGTTACCGGCAGGGACCTGGAAAAGTACAACCTTCACTGGATGCCGACACTCATGTCTGATACCCAAATGGTACTGCCTACGGATACCGTCATGTACCAGGCACAGGAAGTATGTGCCGTCATTGCTACAAGCAGGTATGCGGCCAGGGATGGCAGGGAAGCTGTAAGGGTGGAATACGAACCAATGAAGCCCGTTATTGATCCGTACAAAGCCATGGATGCCAATGCCCCTGTTTTAAGATCGGATAAAGAAGGAAAAAAAGATAATCATATTTGGAACTGGAAAGTAGGCAATAAAGAAAAAACGGATAAAGTATTTGATACCGCTGAAGTTGTGGTGAAGCAACATATGCATATCCCGCGTATCCATGTTGCATCAATTGAAACATGCGGGTGTGTGGCTGATTACGATAAAGTAAACAACCACCTGACCATGTATATGACCACACAGGCACCACATGCCATTCGCACGGTGATTGCACTGGTTGCAGGTCACGTGGGACTTACGGAAGAGAAGGTCAGGGTTGTTTCACCGGATATTGGTGGTGGTTTCGGTGGCAAAGTGCCGGTTTACCCAGGATATGTTATTGCCATTGCAGTTTCCTTCCTGGTTGGAAAGCCGGTTAAATGGATCGAAGACAGGAGTGAAAACCTGCAGGCAGATTCCTTTGCAAGGGATTACCACATCACTGTTGAAATGGCAGGAACAAAAGCCGGTAAGATCCAGGCTACCCGGTTTAAAGTATTGGCTGATCATGGTTATACAGACGCGTCAGCCAACCCTTCTAAATTCAATACCGGACTATTCTCCATCGCAACAGGTTCGTACGACTATGATACATCTTACATGGAAGCAGATGCGGTTTATACCAACAAACCACCCGGAGGTGTTGCCTATCGCTGCTCTTTCAGGGTAACGGAAGCCGTACATGCCATCGAGCGCATCACCGACCGATTTGCATTCGAAATTGGCAAAGACCCTGCTCAACTGCGCATGGATAATTTCATCAAAAAAGAAGACTTCCCCTGGAAATCACCCACCGGCTGGATCTACGACAGCGGAGATTATCATGCAGGACTAAAAAAAGCGATGGAGGCGATTGGGTATGATGAGCTGAGAAAAGAACAGGCAGAAAAAAGGAAGAAAGGTGAATTGATGGGCATTGGTATTTCCACTTTTACAGAAATTGTGGGTGCAGGTCCGTCAAAAGACTTTGACATCCTCGGCATTAAAATGTTTGACAGCGCCGAGATCAGGGTGCATCCTACCGGTAAAGCCATCGCCCGCTTTGGTACTAAGTCGCAGGGACAGGGACACGAGACCACCTATGCACAGATCATTGCAGAAGAACTGGGTATACCGGCAGAAAACATACAAATTGAGGAAGGTGATACAGATACTGCCCCTTATGGATTGGGAACCTACGCCAGTAGAAGTACACCTACTGCCGGTGCAGCCGCATCAATAGCCGCCCGAAAGTTAAGGGACAAAGCCAGGAAAATTGCAGCCTACCTGCTCGAGGTAAGTGAAGATGACCTGGAATGGGAACCCGGTAAATTCTCTGTCAAGGGTGCCCCGGAAAAATCAAAAACCATACAGGAAATTGTCTTTGCCGCATATACCAACCATCCACAAGGAATGGAAGCAGGTTTTGAAGCAACACACTACTATGATCCCCCCAATCTAACCTTCCCATCAGGTGCCTATATCTGTGTGGTAGATATTGACAAGGAAACGGGTGCCATTAATGTGAGGAGGTTTGTAGCCATCGACGACTGTGGCCACATCATCAACCCAATGATCGTACAGGGACAGGTGCATGGTGGACTCACCCAGGGTATAGCGCCTGCCATGTATGAAGAACTGATCTATGATGAAGATGGCAATATCCTGAACGGAACATTCATGGATTACCTGGTACCTACAGCGGTGGAATCACCCCATTGGGAAACCGGACATGTTGTTACACCATCGCCTCACCACCCAATTGGCGCGAAAGGTGTTGGCGAATCTCCAACAGTAGGTTCACCACCCGCCATTGTCAATGCCATTGTGGACGCATTATCACCATACGGCATAACACATATGGACATTCCGGTGACACCATACAAAGTATGGAAGGCACTGAAAGATAAAGGAGCCATATAAAATAAATCGAAAGTGGAAAATTGAAAGTGGAAAATCGGTAAAGTAAAGCAACATTGATTTTTATTCCCTGGTGTTACAAGCGCCAGGGAATTTTTTCCGTTATCAGCCGGATTAAACTGAGGCAAAACCGCTAAAGAAACAAATTTTAGCTGAACAGTTTATTCGATCGCTTGTTTAACAATAAGGCAACATCCTTTTAAATTAACTTACTCAAATTGAATTGCCATGACAACAACAATAACTAAAACATTCCACGTTGACCACTCCATTGATGATACCTGGAATAACCTTACCAATCCCAACCAGGTAGTGGTCTGTGTTCCCGGAGCAACGCTAACAAGCAAGGTTGATGAAAATAATTATAATGGAGAAGTGGAATTAAAGGTAGGTCCGGTAAAAGCAAAATACAACGGTTTGATAACCTTCCTGGAAAGGGATGCGGCAACCAAAAAAATGTCGCTTAAAGGCGTAGGTACAGACAGCAAAGGAAAAGGCGGTGCGGAAATGAAAATGGATGGCCAGCTGACCGAAAAAGATGGAGGTACAGAAGTCAATGTTTCCATGGAAGTCAATATCACCGGTATGCTGGCTCAATTCGGTTCCAGGTTGATCAATGATGTTACCAACCAGGTTTTTGACCAGTTCGTCAATAATTTCAAGAACCAATTGGCCGGTAAAGAAGTAAATACAACACTGAACGCCGGCTCATTAATGGGTGGTGTGGTAAAAGGAATTTTCGGAAAAAAATAAAAATACATTGCAGGAAATAAAGCATCCATCATCGATTATAGAAATTCTGGAGAAACATCATTATGTGGCAGATGATGAATTTGCCACAGCGTTGTTTTTATTGCTTAAGCTGCAGAAACCTTTGCTGATCGAAGGGCCGCCCGGTGTAGGTAAAACCGAGATCGCACTTGTCTTGTCACAGATCCTGGAAACCAAACTAATAAGGCTCCAGTGCTATGAAGGCCTTGACATCAATGCGGCGGTGTATGAGTGGAACTATCAAAAACAACTGCTTGGTATCAAACTCCAGGAAGACAGTCCTTTTTCCATTGAAGAAAAAGAAAAGCACATTTTCAGTTACGAATACTTACTGAAAAGGCCACTGTTGCAATCCATCATGGAGGAAGAAAAAGCACCCGTCCTGCTGATTGATGAACTGGACCGCTCAGATGAAGAATTTGAGGCTTTTTTACTGGAATTACTATCAGCCTTTCAGTTAAGCATACCCGAAATTGGCACCATCAAAGCAACACACAAACCATATGTTGTTTTAACGTCTAACCGTACCCGGGAATTGAGCGATGCACTGAAGAGGCGCTGCCTGTATCACTGGATCGATTATCCGGACATGGAAAAAGAAATGGACATTGTGCGGAAACGATTGCCCGGTATTGAGCAGAAACTGCTGGAGCAGGTAGTGTCCTGTGTCCAGCAATTCCGGCAGCAGAAATTATCCAAAACCCCTGGTGTATCGGAAACGATCGACTGGGCAGAATCGCTCATGGTCCTTGGATACCGGGAAATGAATGCGGAAGCTTTTAAAAAGACCCTGGGCAGCGTGTTGAAATCAGCTGAAGATATAGATATGATCAGGTCTGCGGACTTTGCCGAATTCAATATCGCCACATGAAACAACAGGCATTTTCAACAGGAAGTATAACAGAAGGGATCGTAGCCTTTGCCCAATTTTCCAGGAGCCATGGATTGAATATCGGTGTACAGGAAACACAGGATGCCCTCCAGGCAGCTTCAGCCAACCTGATCACCGGCCAACAGGAGTTTAAACATGCGCTAAAGGCAATTTTCTGTACTTCACCGGAAGAAGGCAGGTTGTATGAACAATTATTTATCCTTTTTTGGGAAACCAACCCAACAGATCTGAGAGATCAAAAGAATAAAAGAACCATACAGGGATCAGTTGAAAAGAAGACCAATAATTCACTGGTGATGTTGGGCAGGGGTAAATCAGATCAAAACTCAGTGGAAGCAAAAAATGTTTCCGGTGCCAATGAAACCGAAAGGTTGAAGAAAACAGACCTCTCCAAAATCAATGAAATGGAGGCAGAACAACTGGAGGAGATCGCCCGTAAACTTTTCAGGGAAATGGCGGTAAGGCTTCGCCGGAGATTAAAAGAAAGCCGCAGAAACGGTCAAATCAACCTGCGCAGAACCATCCGAAAAAGTATTGCTTCCGGAGGCGAACCCCTGGACCTTTACAGGAAAGCCAGGTCGCCTAAAAAACAAAGGCTGGTGGTATTACTTGATGTAAGCGGATCCATGGACAAATACAGCTTTTTCCTGTTGCGGTTTATTTGTGCCTTGAGGGAAAACTTCCGTCAGTTGGAGGCTTTTGTTTTCAGTACTTCATTAATTAAGGTCAGTAAAGCCTTGCAGCATAACCGTTTAGACCTGGTCCTGGCTGCGCTGGAAGCACAAACAAATACTTGGTCGGGTGGAACAAAGATCGGAGCCTGCCTGCAGGAATTCAGTGAGCGGCATGGAAAACAAATACTCAACGGATCCCCTGTTGTTATCATCATGAGTGATGGACTCGATACGGGAGATATCAGTGTACTTGGGCAGGAAATGGTTAAATTACAGAGAAAATCAAAAAGACTTATCTGGCTGAATCCATTGAAGGGCATGAAAGGGTACGAACCCCTTGCTGCCGGAATGAAAACAGCATTGCCTTCGGTAAATGATTTCAAGTCGGCCCATAACCTTGAAAGTATTTTGGAACTTGAAAATATTTTAGCAGATGCTTAGTAAATATTTAGAAAAAACACAGGAGCTCAGCAAAAAAAATGAGCCCTTCGCATTGGCGGTGGTGGTAAGGCGCGATGAACCCAGTTCCGGCAAAGTAGGTGACAAAGCCGTGATCAATAAATTCGGTGAAATCATTGGCTGGGTTGGAGGCGGATGCGTGAAAGCCATTATCATCAAAGAGGCTGAAGATGCCATGAAAACCGGCCGTGCACGCCTCGTTAAAATCGGCAAGAATACTTCATCAGTCAACTCAGAAGGAATTATGGAATATAAAATGACCTGCCAGAGTGAAGGCACGGTGGAAGTTTTTATCGAACCGGTACTTCCCCCACCCCACCTGGTTGTTGTTGGAAAATCCGCCATTGCCCGTTCGCTGGTAAAGATGGCCAAAACAATGGGATACAGGGTAACAGCCATGGCACAGGACGCCAGGCCGGATACATTTGAAAGCCCGGATCAATTAATCACCCAGATCAATTGGTCGCAGGTAAAAACAAACCCGTCAACCAGTATCCTGGTAGCTACACAGGGCGAACAGGATGAAACAGCACTTGAGCAAGCCATGCAGCAGCAATATGCCTATTTGGGTTTTGTTGCCAGTAAAAAAAAGAAAGCCTCTGTTTTTTCCTATCTCGAAGATC
>JAHEEX010000194.1 GCA_024640465.1 Sphingobacteriales bacterium
CATACTTCCTGAATTGTTCCACATGCTTAAGTTCATGCTTCACCCAGCGATGGTCTGAGCGGAATCTTTCCGCACTGGTATTATGCAAATGGATCGTATTACCTAATGTTAGCGCCAACTGGTCTGCCCCCAGTTTTACAGCTGCCATTCGGGCGAAAAAAGAGTTTTCCCTGATCCGAAATAACTTTTCTTCCATAAAATCAAAAGTACAATCTGCATGCCAAATGATACGGCCCATCTTAAAAGCAAATTTGTACCTATATTATAATTATAATCAACTTGATTCCAGGCGCTCCACTGCCTCAGGACAATTTTCGGTATCATTGCACATGCTCCGCTTATACCTTTTTTGGTTTATCTGTACCGTTCCCCCCTTGTTAATGAAGGCACAGGAAAAACAATACCATGATACTACAGATGTAAACCTGATCGTAGGCAAAATACTTAAATCAAAGCCCAGGCCTGATAGCAAAAAGTCAGGATTAGCGTTACTGCCATCTATAGGATATAACCCAAGTATGGGATTCTTATTAGGAGCGAATATCACAGCGAGCATGTACATTGGTGATCCCAAAACCACCCGGATGAGTACAGGAACGGCAACGGCTTATCTCACCTCAAAAGGGATCATCAATCTTCAGTTGCGGCACAATATTTTTACTAATGGTGATGACTGGATTTTCCAGGGAAATTTCCAGGCTTCGAGGATGCTGGTGATTGATTATGGATTGGGAACAAGTTCCAGTTCTAAAAGCGATGAAGGCTTAAATGTGGATGGTTACCCTATAGAGAACGCTAACCAGGCATATCCAATTACTTTCGGACTGTTCAGGTTAAATGAAAAAGTGTACCGGCAGATCAATAAATCCCTGTTTATTGGCGGTGGCATTAATTTTGATTTTCATACGAACATAAAAGACGAAAAACTCCAGGTCGATTCGGGTAAGTTTACCCCACATTATAATTATAGTCTCGAAAAAGGCATTAACCCGGAACATTATTTTGCCAATGGAATAATGTTTAACATCCAATATAACACCAAAGAACATGGTAACAGGTCGTATGGCGGTATGTATGCAGATCTTGTACTTCGAACAAATCAGAAATTCCTGGGCAGTACATTGAACGCAGTTCAACTGATAACAGAATTCAGAAAGTACTGGAGTCTTTCTTCCAGGAACCCGGAACATGTGATTGCATTCTGGCACCTGGGCACTTTCAATTTATCGGGGGATGTACCTTACCTTGATCTGCCTGGTACGGGAACTGATTTATTCAACCGGAGCGGAAGAGGATATACCATTGGCAGGTTCAGAGGGCCCTCCTATTTCTACCTGGAATCGGAATATCGTTTTCCCATCAGCAGAAATAAACTATTCAGCGGCGTAGCTTTTTTAAATTTGCAAACGGCATCAGACGGGAAAAACATCAACCTGTTTGATCAGCTGGAACCCGCTGCAGGAGCAGGATTACGGATACTCTTCAACAAAAAAAGCCGGACCAATATCTGTATTGATTACGCATTTGGCAAATATGGCTCCAACGGTTTGTTCTTTGGGCTGAATGAGGTGTTTTGAAAAAATAAACAAGTCCTCCCCCTAAAACCTGCGTATGTGTAAAGTTCGAAATTCACCCCCTCCAGAGGGGGACAATACATTCTCCAAAACTTTCCTGAGGTAAGGGGCTGTTATGTCCCCCTCTGGAGGGGGAAAACCGCGAGGTTATTGTAACTAATGATGCAGGGGGAGGAAAAACTAAATGTCTTCCAAAATTTCAGCCGCATGTTGCCTGACTTTTGGCCGTTGAATTATTTTACGGATATATCCTTTTTCATCTATCACAAACGTAGTTCGAACCACACCCATATATTTATTGCCAAACATTTGCTTCTCAGCCCAGACCCCATATTTAGAAATTATTTTATTCCCAGTGTCCGCAATCAGGGTGAAGGGCAACTTGAATTTGGTTTCAAATTTTTTATGCTTAGTTATATCATCCGGACTAACGCCAACAACTACATATCCTTTCTTCTTTAATAAAGCATGGTTATCACGCAGGTTACATGCCTGCTCTGTACAGGTAGGGGTATTATCCTGAGGGTAGAAATACAGGATCAGTTTCTGTCCTTTAAAATCAGACAATGATATGGAATTCCCATTCTGATCTACGCCTTTAAAGGCTGGCGCTTTTTTCCCTTCAGTCAATGTTTGCATGTATTTATTTTAACGGGTGAAGCGTATGGTTTTAAGGGTTGCATTTCCTGCTTCATCCTCAACACTTAATTTGAGTATATGGTTGCCGGGCAGGCAATGTTCGTCAAATTTATAGGTGAATGTTCTTCCTTTTTGTGAAAACATCAGCCATTTGCCATCCAGTTCTGCCCTGAAATTCCGAATCGCATCATTATTATCTGTTACTGTAATTACGATACGCGTCGCCTTGGATGCACTAGCACCATCCGTTACACCGGATATACCAATCTGTGGAGGGATATCATCTGCAATCAATTGAAATGATCCAAATTCCCTAAAAGCAGCTGTGTACCAGCCCAACTCCCAGTTTGCTTTACGCACATCCGTGTCCGTTTTTGTAATTTTCCTGATCAGCATCCTGTCGCGTAGTGGATAAGGTATCATACTATCTGCTTTAAGACGCACAGTAAACATACCATGAACCGGAACCTGGTATGTTTGTACATCATGAATGGCCGAAAACCCGGTTGAAGCAGTTTTTGCCCTCACAGAATGAGTAAAATAAATGGAATCGTAAATTCCATTTTCCGGAATCACCACCTGGATCTGGTCTGTCTCATAAATATTGATCTGATCCGGCAGCATCAATTGCCCTGCTTTTATCTTGGGAGGATTTATGCGGGAGGTACGTTGAAAGGCGAACCTGGCTTCAGACATATTGCCATAAGGATCCCTCACTTCCAACCGAAAATTATGTACAGCAGTATCCTTTAATAAGATGAATCTTTCGGAAGGGGTATTTCGATAGATTGTTAATTTATCTCCATCCAATGGAAAGATATATTGCAGATATGAGCCTCCGGAAAGTTTGGTCCTATAATCAATATGAGCGTTGAGATAGCGGGTTTCATCATAACCCACATTATCAATTTTAAAACCACCTAATTGCCTGTTTCCTTCAAACAGCGCAACAGAAAAAATGCCATTGGGGTTTGGTACTCCGCTCATTCGATCTGTGGCCTGCAGGGCAAGTACAATTTTATCGGTATTAACTTTAATGGTACCGGCCGTCTGAAAAAAGGCCCCTTTCTTAACAAGTGAATAGACAGCAGGAGACTGTTCATAAGTACTTTGATTTCGGTCGTAGACTGCCAGCCGGGTTAGATCCGGCGGAATGTTATCCGGAATGGAAAAACCAAACAGCAGGGGGTTCAGGCAGTTTTCTGAAGCTGTTTCCCGTATTTCAAAATGTACATGCGGCCCCTGGGATCCTCCGGTATTTCCACTATAGCCAATAAAATCGCCTTTTTTTACCGGGAACTTTCCGGCAGGGATCTCGAGTTCCTGCATCCAGCTTTCTTTTTCATATTGCTTCCCCTTTACGTACTGTTCCAGCTCCGGCATAAAATCATTCATATGGGCATAAAGGGTGGTAAATCCATTTGGGTGATTCAGGTAAATAGCCCGGCCAAAACCTCCGGGTTCAATTTTCACCCTGGCCACATAACCATCAGCGGCTGCATAAATGGGCATATTCTCCCTTCTTTCGGTAAAGAGATCAAGCCCCATATGAAAATGGTTGGGACGCATTTCACCAAAATTTGCATTCAGCTTTGGCGCAATTGCCAGTGGATACCTGAAATAGCCTTTAGGATAGGGTTTTGACTGGGAAAAAACTTGTGTAAAGGGACAGTATAATAATAGCAGGAGGGAAATCCGCATCGGCAATAATTTGTAACTTTAGAATGCAAATCTAAATCGACCAAATCATTAAAAATTATTTTATGGGTGTTAATTCAAAACATATCGCAACCTTCCTGCTGGGAGCCGCTGCAGGCCTGGCCGCATATAAATATGCAAACATGACAGAGGAGGAAAAAGAAAAGATGATGGCAGACCTTAAGGAGAAAGCCAATTCTTTCAAGTCAGAAGCGGAAGGTATGGCGGATAAGGCCAAAGATTATTTCGAAGAGCTCCGGACTAAGGGCAGCAGTGCATTAAAAGACAACCTGGGTGATGCTGAGGCTATGATCAATGACCTATTTGGGAAAAAAAACCCGGATGAAAAAGCAGTTTGATGTAAAAATTTAGTGATTTAACACAAACTTTTTACAATACCCGGAAAGTTGTATAGATTTTTTTAATTTCTGGTACAACATTTGGCTATTAATTATTGTCTTAATATGATAACGGGAAATAATTATAGTCATGAAAAGAATTGTACAAAAACTCGCTTTAGTCTGGATTTCATTGTTAAGCCTGGTTGGACTTGCCAAGGCCAAAGAAAATAAGCCTGAACAGGAAACCCGTAATAAGGTCTCCCGCCACCGGGTAGTGATGCTGGACGAACACGAATATTCCGCTTACCACAGCAACTGATTCGACATTTTCAGGGCGAGGACAGGTAAAATCTGTCCCTCTGTCTTTGTTTGCCTATTGATATTGTATTTCCCTTCCCCATTCCTTATTCCTTATTCCTTATTCTATATTCTATATTCTATATCCACTCCTCTACCCGGAAAATAATCTTGTATTATCCCCCCCAACACTTACCTTTGCCCCCCGGGAAAATCCCGGTTTTTTTATGCCCGGTCGATTCCCTTAAAACCAAGTAAAAACTTATGCCGCAAGACAAATCCATCGACACCGTTCTGATAATTGGTTCCGGTCCCATCATCATTGGACAGGCTTGTGAATTTGACTACTCCGGCACCCAGGCTGCCCGGAGTTTGCGGGAAGAAGGGGTTAAGGTTATCCTCATCAACAGTAACCCGGCCACCATCATGACCGATCCGATGATGGCGGATAAGGTTTACCTGCTTCCGCTGAATGTGGAAAGCATTGAACAGATCCTGGAAGAAAATAATATCGATGCCGTGCTACCCACCATGGGCGGACAAACAGCGCTAAACCTCGCTAAAGAGGCTGAAGAACTGGGCATCTGGGAAAAATATAACGTGCGACTGATTGGTGTGGACATTAAGGCTATTGAAAAAGCGGAGGACAGGGAGAAGTTCCGCCAGTGGATGATTGAAATGGGTATACAGGTTGCTCCGGCCAAAACGGCCAACTCCTTCCTGGAAGGAAAAGAATTTGCACAGCAAATAGGGTTCCCGTTGGTTATTCGTCCCTCTTTCACCCTTGGTGGAACAGGCGGCGGATTTGTATTAAATAAAGAATTCCTGGATGAAGCACTGGAACGTGGTTTATCTGCATCACCAATCCATGAAGTGTTGGTGGAAAAAGCCGTACTAGGCTGGAAAGAATTTGAGCTGGAACTGCTGCGCGATGCCAATGACAATGTAGCCATCATTTGTACCGTTGAAAATTTCGATCCAATGGGTGTGCATACGGGTGACTCTATCACGGTTGCACCGGCAATGACACTCAGCGATACAGCTTTTCAGCTCATGCGCAATACAGCCATCAGAATGATGCGCGACCTTGGCAATTTTGCCGGAGGGTGTAATGTGCAGTTTGCCCTCAACCCGGAAACCGAAGAAATCATTGCCATTGAAATCAATCCAAGGGTAAGCCGGTCATCAGCCCTTGCCTCAAAAGCAACCGGTTATCCCATCGCCAAGATCGCCGCTAAACTGGCACTGGGCTTTACCCTGGATGAACTGAAAAATCAAATCACCCAAACCACTTCAGCTTATTTTGAGCCGGCATTGGATTATGTTATCGTGAAAGTGCCCCGTTGGAATTTTGATAAATTCAAAGGCGCCAATGACACCCTTGGTTTGCAAATGAAATCGGTAGGTGAAGTGATGGCCATTGGCCGGAGTTTTACCGAAGCCATACAGAAAGCCTGCCAGAGCCTGGAGAACAATGCAGTGGGATTAGGTTATTATGGCAAGAGCCTGATGCACGCGGAAGAAATCGTAGAATACCTCAAAACCCCCAAATGGGACAGGATATTCCGCATCAAAGATGCACTGATGATGGGAATCAGTGTAAAGACCATTGTGCAGGCAACACTGATAGACCGCTGGTTTATCTATGAGATCCAGAAGATCGTAAACCTCGAAAAAGAAATAGCCAAATATAAAATTAATACACTGCCGATGGAACTCATCCGGGAAGCCAAACAAATGGGCTTCAGTGATGAACAGATCTGTAAGATCATGCAAAATGGGAGTGAGGATGAATTATATGAAAAGAGAAAAGCTGCCGGTATCCGCAGGGTATTTAAAATGGTTGATACCTGCTCCGCTGAATTTGAAGCCAAGACGCCTTATTTCTACAGCACCTTTGAAAATGGCGGCGTTAACGAAAGCAAGGTAAGTGATAAGAAAAAAATTGTGGTGCTTGGCAGTGGACCTAACCGTATAGGCCAGGGTATTGAATTTGATTATTGCTGTGTACATGGACTATTGGCCATTAAAGAATGCGGTTATGAAGCCATTATGGTAAACTGTAACCCTGAAACTGTTTCCACCGATTTCGATATGGCCGATAAGCTTTATTTCGAACCCGTGTTCTGGGAACATATTTGGGAGATCATCGAACATGAAAAACCGGAAGGTGTTATTGTGCAACTTGGCGGACAAACCGCACTCAAACTTTCAGAAAAATTACATAAGAAAGGCATTAAAATAATCGGTACATCATACGACAATATGGATATCGCTGAAGACCGCGGGCGGTTTAGTGATATGCTCAAGGATCTCGGTATACCCTACCCGAATTATGGTACGGCCTTTACGGTAGAAGATGCGATTGAGGTGGCCAAAGAAGTAGGTTATCCTGTTCTGGTGAGGCCTTCATATGTACTCGGCGGACAAAGAATGCGGATCGTAATCAACGATGAGGACCTGGAAAAAGCGGTGGTGAGCCTGCTCAAACACCTTCCCGATAATAAGATACTGATCGATCATTTTCTGGACAGGTGCCAGGAAGCAGAGATCGATGCCATTTTTGACGGTGAGAATTTTCACGTGATGGGTGTGATGGAACATATTGAACCGGCAGGTATACATAGCGGTGATAGTAATGCGGTATTGCCTGCTTTTAACCTGACACCACTGGAAGTTACATCGATGGAATATGCCGCCGAAAAAATTGCAAGGGCACTGAATATCCGCGGCCTCATCAATATCCAGTTTGCCATTAAAGATGGAAAAGTTTTTGTGATAGAAGCCAACCCGCGTGCAT
>JAHEEX010000195.1 GCA_024640465.1 Sphingobacteriales bacterium
GGGCGAATTATTTTCATTGTAGTTTCAACGAATCCGGCGGCCGGATATTTGAGGCAAGGTGCAAAGATAATTCGCATCGCCCTTAAAATGCCAAAATTCCCTTTTTTAACGATCTGTTTCCTTGTAGTCCGCCACTATGAATAGCAAGTATTCGGCTCCCGTGGGAGAAAAACCCTTTTTGGACCAGGTCGCTTAGGGCAAACATTAATTTTCCGGTATATATGAAATCAGTGGGGATACCATTTGATTGGTAAAATGAATTCATAAAATGGATGAGTTCCATGGTTTTTTGGGCATATCCACCAAAGTGATAAGTATGGTCCAGGATGATATTTTTAGTTTGATCTTCGGGAGGAAGGAGCGATCTTATTTCCTTTTCCATATTGGAATAACCCTTCAAAACGGGTATGCCCATAAGTTTTTCTTCTGATGAAGAAGCGTGTAAGAGTCCGGCCATCATTGTTCCGGTTCCGCAAGCGCAAAGGATCCAATTATACCGGCTTTTGGGGATCAGATCATAGATTGTGGATGCACCCAGCATCCCGGGGATGCCATATCCTCCTTCCGGGACGATGGTAAAGTCAGGAAAATCGGTTTCTAACCCTGCCTGATCATTTTTCATTTTTTGGAAAATGTCTCTTTCCGTGAATACCAGTTTCATCCCCAATTCTTGCGCATCCTGCAGGGTAGGCGACAATAAAGCCGGCCTTTCGCCGCGGATGATACCGATGCTCTGTAACCCTTCTTTTTTCCCTGTATAAGCGGTTGCCAAAATATGGTTTGAATAAGCTCCGCCAAAAGTCAGAATCCCTTTCCTTTTCTCCTGCAAGGCTTTTTCCAGGTAAAAACGCAGCTTGAAAAACTTGTTTCCGGAAATAACAGGATGGATCAGATCGAGCCGGAGTACTTCGCATTCTACTGCCGGACTATCCCTTAAATGGGGAATAACTGGCTGGATAATACTATTTTGTAAACTTATCTCGTTATACATGTCTGAGTAGGAAGGGATCGATCTTGCACATTAATTACTTAATTTCGCTCCCCAAAGATGCTAAAAACAAACTGATGAAACCAACCCTTTTGATCCTGGCAGCCGGCATGGCTTCCCGTTATGGCAGTATGAAGCAAATTGAATCATTTGGCCCCGGTGGTGAAACGATCATGGACTATTCTATTTATGATGCCATCCGCGCTGGTTTTGGAAAGATCGTTTTCCTGATCCGCGAAGAATTTGCGGATAATTTTAAGGCCATTTTTGAGCCCAAATTAAACGGGAAGGTGGAGACGGATTATGTTTACCAGGACCTTAAATCCTATCTTGATGGATTTTCCCTGCCGGAAGGCCGAACAAAACCCTGGGGTACTGCCCATGCGGTGTTGTGTGCCAAGGAGGCCGTACGCGAACCTTTTGCGGTAATCAATGCGGATGATTTTTATGGCAGCGATGCTTTCAACAAAGCATATAAATTCCTGGTCAATGATTGTGCTGAAAACACGTATTCGATCATAGGGTATGAACTACTCAAAACATTGTCGGATAATGGTACCGTAAACCGGGGTGTTTGCCAGGTAGATGGCAAAGGAAATCTTACATCCATTGCAGAGCGCTTGAACATCAGTATGCAAGGCGGAAAGATTCTTTGCGACGATAATGCGGAACCTACAGAATTGCCCAGGGATTCACAAGTGTCCATGAATTTCTGGTGTTTTCATCCATCTGTATTTGCTTATTCTGAAAAACTCTTCCAGGACTTTTTATCCAAACACATTCACGAACCCAAGTCGGAGTTTTTTATACCCATTGTAGCAGACCAGTTCATTCATGATGGTGTAGGAGTGATCAAAGTGATACCCACTTCCTCACTTTGGTTTGGTGTTACCTATAAGGAAGATGCGCCTGAGGTACGTAAAAGTGTAAACGATTTAGTGGAGAAAGGGGAGTATCCATCTCATTTATGGTCATAGCATAAACAATTACTTATAATTAGATTAGTTGTTTTATTTAAAGTAAAAATTTAAGAGCCGGATTCCTCCGGCTTTTTTCTTTGCGCCCTTATTAACTTTAATTCTTTGCGGTTAAATAATTTATTTCCATTGAATTGGTTAAGTTTATGATTATCAACTTGTGTATGCTACAATCAATATTTCAATATTATGATCAATAAGATATTATTAAGTATATGTTTATCAGTTATATATTCATTTATTTATTGTCAGTCGCCAGGCAATTTTCTTATTAAGCCTGAAAGGGTTTTTGATGGTGAGGAAATGCATGCCGGTTGGTGGGTATGGGTAGATTCCGGAATTATTAAGGCGGTAGGTCCTTCCGGAAAAATCAACATTCCAAAGGGGGCAACGGTCCTGGACTTTCCTGGCAAGACATTAATGCCTGGGATGATTGAAGGACATGGGCATTTATTTCTTCATCCTTATAATGAAACACCCTGGGACGACCAGGTATTGAAGGAGTCTCGCGCCGAGCGTACCGCCCGTGCGGTTAACCATGCCCGGGGGACACTATTGGCTGGCTTTACTACTTTGCGTGATTTGGGAACCGAAGGTGCCATGTATGATGATGTTGGTTTAAAGCAGGCAATTGAGAAGGGGGTCATCCCCGGTCCGAGGTTACTTATTGCCACACGTGCCATTGTAGCTACAGGAACTTATGGTCCAGCCAATACACCTGACCTTGTTCTTCCAAAAGGTGCTGCAGAAGCAGATGGTGTTGAAGGTATGGCCAAAGAAGTTCGGATGCAGATAGGCATGGGGGCAGATTTTATTAAAATCTATGCCGATTATCGTTGGGGTGTGAACAAGGAGGCAAGGCCAACATTCACAGAAGATGAAATTAAAATGGCGGTGGATGTAGCCGGTAGTAGTGGAAGGCCAGTGGTGGCGCACGCAGCAACAGCTGAGGGTATGCGACGGGCCATCATGGGCGGGGTTAGGACCATTGAGCATGGTGACGGGGCCAGCCCGGAAATATACCGGCTTATGAAAGAGAAAGGCGTTGCACTATTCCCCACATTGGCTGCCGGGGATGCCATTTTACAATACCGGGGATGGAACCCTGCAAGTGGTAAAGAGCCTCAACGGATAACCGAAAAAAAAGAATCTTTCCGGAAAGCCATGGAATCGGGAGTGATCATTGGAATGGGGGGTGATGTAGGGGTGTATGCCCATGGAGATAACGCACGTGAAATGATATTGATGCAGGATTATGGCATGCCCGCCATTAGCGTATTACGTTCAGCAACATCACTTAATGCAAGTATACTTGGAGTAAAAGATAAAGTAGGTTCTGTAAGATCCGGGCTTTGGGCAGATATCATAATTGTTGATGGAGATCCATCTAAAGATGTCCGCCAGGTGAAAAAAATAGTTATGGTTATGAAAGGCGGGGTGATCTTTAAGCAATAAACATTTTCATATCGCCTTCAATTTCCAATTGAATAATCATAAAAAAAAGCCGCCTGAAAAAGGCGGCCCGGTGTTTCTATAATCAGTCAATACTATTTTAAAACTACTTTCACCATATACACACAGTCTTCAATCTTTTTAACTTGTTGCACCCGGTCCATACCCTTAAGGTTAGTGTTGGACGATAGTTTGATGTGCTGAGAGGAGTCTTTTTTCTTCATTTCATCTACAACACGGTGAATGTTTTTAGACTTGATGGCAAAAACCACCCCTTCTGCCGTAGTTTGCCTGGCATTCAGGATACCGATTACTTCGCCATTTTTATTCAGAACAGGTCCGCCGCTATTTCCCGGGTTGGCAGAAATGGATATCTGGTAAGCCATGGTATCACCTTTCATGCCTGTTTTAGCACTCAGGTAACCTTCGCCATAAACGATTTCATCTTTAGGATATCCGAGAGTGAAAACCGGTTCTGCCAGCTCTGTTGAAGAGCGGCCTATACTATATGGAAGTGATCCCGGGTTTTTGAAATCTTCATCTTCAATATGAAGTATGGCGAGGTCTTTTTCCAGGTCTGTATAAATGATGCTGGCCTTAAAATCTTGTCCATCATTATTTTGAACAAATATCCTGGTGGCGTCTTGTATAACATGAGCGCTGGTTACGAGGTATCCTTTGCTGTCTACCAGGAAGCTGGTGCCACCAAATTTGATAGGTGTTCCGGGTTCTATTTTCTTTCTAACGTCGTTGATCTGAAGGCTCTGACTATTCGTTTTCTTTTCGAGATAGGTTACTTTACGCCTGAGTTCTTCGATATCACGTATTGGGGCTTTGGGTGAAAAAGCCACCGTAAGTCCGCTGATCAGCAACGCGGTAATGCCGGCAATTGATGCAGCAACGGCTACAATCCTGCGATACCTGTTCCACAGGTAAGCGATCTTGCCAGAACTTGAAGAGTTTACTTCTTTAATTTCACCATTTTCCTGGAGGGTGTGGTGCGTATCGTAGAGGTTAGCTTTGAATCTTTTGATTTCGCCATAACGATCCATTTCACCCAGGAAAAAATGGTGTTCTACAACCATCTGGTCCAGTTCAGGATTGCTTTTACGCATATCCTCGAAGGAACGCTTCTCTTCATCGTTCATTTCACCACGCAGGTAACGCTCAACAGCTTCGAGTAATAAGATATGGTCCATTAATTCCCGTTTTTATATTGCGCAAAGAATAGTTTCTTCAATCTCATCAGGCATTTGTACTTCTGGTTTTTAGCATTATCCGCATTGGTATAGCCAAAAAAAGAAGCAATCTCTATCATATTCTTATGGTGGACATAAAAGGCCTCCAATAAGCTTTTGCAGGGTTCCCCGATCTTTCCCATGGCCGAACGCATAATTCCATACTGATGACTCAGTTTATCATGCACTTCCAAATCCTCTTCCACCGGCACCGTATCTTCCAGGAATTCAACCTGGGATTCAAACCTCTTGGCGTATTGGAGCTTTTTCAGCCAAATACGCCTGCAAACCGAATATACATAGGTCCTGATCTGGCAGTTTAGTTCAAAGGATTCGGTTTTCGACTTTTCGTACAGGACAATCAGGGCTTCCTGGAAAACATCCCGGGCGTCGTCCTCTGATCCATTATTATTTATGATGAGGTTCTGAATCAGGTTATAATTATCCCGATAAATGGCCTCAATAGCTTCTTTGTCGTTGTTAGCCAGTCCTTTAAGCAGTTCTTTTTCCTTTTCTGATATACTCACCGACAGATATTAATACTTTTTTAGGGGTATTGTAACCCAAAGCAACGAAAAAAAAACTTTTAAATGCCGGGTTACCTTCTTTTAATCCTTGTATTAATCGGTAATTATTCCATTCAAACAACAAAAAAACAAATCGAATGAAAAAGTTATTAGTTATCCTGGCTATGGGAGCTTTCTTTGCTTCTTGCGGTTCTAACGAGAGCACTGAAACAAAAACTGAAGAAGCAGCTGCTACAGTTGATTCAGCAGTTACTGCTATTGTTGACAGCGCTGCTGCAAAAGTTGATTCTGCAACTACAGCTATCGTTGATTCAGCTAAAGCCAAAGTTGATTCAGTAATTAAGAAATAAGCGTTTTTTCATATGGCAAGCAATCGTTGAGGCCGTTCCGTTTCTACGGAATGGCTCTTTTTTAAAGAAGTGGAAAATGGAAAGTGGAAAATCGAAAATAAAAAGAACCACTCAACGGATATGAAAAAAATGAAATTGAAAGCGTTTCAAAATTTTGAAACGCTTTCCTCTTTTATGGAATGCCGGGATTTTGTTTTTTTAAATGTCACTATTCCAATATCAACTGCCTTCCGACTGTTGACTCCCGACTAATGACTCCCGACTCCCGACTATTCTCCCAGTTCTCCCCAAATAAGATTACTTTTGCACAAAATTTACGTATATGCATTTTGCCGAGTTAGGTATTGAAGAAGGTTTATTGAAGTCTATCGAAGCCCTGGGTTTCACCGAACCAACGCCCATACAGGAAAAAGCCATCCCTGTTTTGTTGAGTGGCACCAAGGATTTCGTAGGACTTGCACAGACCGGAACCGGCAAAACTGCTGCTTTTGGCCTGCCATTGCTACAGCTGGTTGATAAAGATAAAAAGCACCCACAGGGTCTGATTGTTTGTCCAACAAGGGAGCTTTGTATGCAGATCACAAAGGATCTGGGTACTTTTAAAAAGCATAAAGCAGGAATAGGTGTAACTGCCGTTTATGGTGGTGCTTCTATTGGCGAGCAGATCAGGGACCTTAAAAAAGGGCCCCAGATCGTTGTTGCCACCCCTGGCCGTTTAATCGACCTGATCGAAAGAAAAGCCATTCAGCTTGAAAATATTCATTACATCGTGCTTGATGAAGCAGATGAAATGTTAAATATGGGATTCCGGGAAGATATTGAATTCATCCTCCAGAATACCCCCAAAAGGCAGAGCGCCTGGTTATTCAGCGCTACCATGCCCTCAGAAGTGCGCCAGGTTAGCAAGCGCTTCATGAAAGAGCCTTTTGAAATTACTATTGGTAAAGTCAATGCCACCAATACAAATATTGACCATCAATATTATGTAACAAGTGGGAATAACCGATATCAGACACTTAAACGTATTGTTGATTTCAACCCTGGTATCTATGGTATCATTTTCACCCGTACCAAGGCTGATGCACAATCTGTAACCGAATCACTTATCCGTGAGGGTTATGATATAGAGGCCCTTCATGGCGATCTTACCCAGGTGCAGCGTGATAAGGTGATGGCCCGCTTCCGTGATAAAAGCATCCAGTTGCTTATCGCAACGGATGTGGCTGCGAGAGGTATTGACGTTACTGGAATAACCCATGTAATCAATTATGAGTTACCAGACGATCTCGAAGTATATACCCACAGAAGCGGTCGTACCGGCCGTGCGGGCAGGAGCGGGGTTTGTGTTTCCTTACTAACTAACAGGGAGGTATACCGACTGAAGCAGATCGAAAGAATGGTGAATAACCGTTTCCATAAAATGGATATCCCATCTGGTAAAGATGTTTGTCGCAAACAATTCTTCCATTTTATTGATAAAATGCTGGCCGCTGATATCAGTCACGGTGAATATGAAACATATCTGCCTGTGCTCAAGGAAAAATTCGCCAACGTGGAAAAAGAAGAGATCCTGCAGCGTGTTGCCGCTTTAGAATTCGATCGTTTTCTCCAGTATTATGAAAATGCGGCTGATCTGAATGTACGGGAAGAAAGAAGAGTGGAGCGCACAACCATTTCAAGAGACCGTGGAGAAAGAAGTGAAAGAGGAGCAAGAACTGAAAGGGTGGAAAGAAGCGAACCGCGAACCAGAACCTTTGGTCGTAGTGGTGCCGGCAGCGGTGGAGGAGTACAGCGCCTTTTTGTAAA
>JAHEEX010000324.1 GCA_024640465.1 Sphingobacteriales bacterium
CTCCCTCTTTGTCAACATGTATGGCCGGAACCATGGCAGAAGGGCTGATCGTAACCGGCACAAGGTTCTTTGTTGTAAATGATTTACCGGACGGCAGGTAAAAGAACATTGTTTTGTCCTGCTGCTCGGCAAATATTTTCTTCAGTTTGGGATAGATATATTCTGTGATCAGAGATTCCGTATCTGCAGGAAGCCCATCTTCATCATTATGAATGATGTTCTCCCAAATACCTGCGAAGGGGGAATTCCTGTTGACATATTTGCTGATTTCCGTTTGATGCAGTTTGCGCAATCCCTGTAAAAGAGATGCATCATCTTCATTCATACCTTCAGTGGGAATGAATTTACCCAGGTCGAGCTTCTCCACTTTTCCAATAAAGGAATCGCCTTTTTCATTGCCCTCGCCTGTAACCACATCGATTGAAAAACCCGGAAAAAGCTTTTGGTGTGCATTAAATACAATACCCAGCTTGTTTGTAGCCACAAAGACCGAAACTTCAGGTTCTTTTTTCTCCGCAACAACCGGTTCCGGCTGGCGGAATACGGGCATGGAACCAGCTATAGGAGTAATACGTTTTACGCTCGCATCCAGTACGCGCAAGAAAGGTTTGCCTTCTTTGTAGGCGAATTCAAATTTCTTTTCCCAACCTTCATCGTTCATGCTATAGCCATAGGCTTCCAGCAATTTATTTTTTTCTTTTTCCCAATTGCGGATGGAGTCGAAATAATGCGGGCCGTATGCATTTAATAATTGCAGTAATACGGTTGTTTTATGCAGGCAGAGCGGATGGTTTTCTTCCTCACATTTACAGGAAGTATCAAAATTTCTTTCTTCGTTTTTCTGGATAACAACCGGGAATTGTTCCCCATCAATTTCCAGCTTTGCCTCCACTCTTTCATCTTTTGCCTGGATGATGTTCGCTTTCTGGGTCCTTAATAGTTTTTCTGCTTCTTCATAAGACTCCGGAGAAGTAAGCATTCTGATGGTCTTGAGATCCAGGTGTTTCATCTTAACAACCGTATGCCGCTGATGGTACACTATGCTTTTATCACCCAGGATATTTTTATCGAGGAGTTCCTGCAGTTGAAAAAGGGCTGCGGTCTCGTGGCGGCAAATGTCACCGAGGTTATAAGGGCAACTGCAGCGTACCGACAATGAACGGGGATCTTTATATTTCTGGATATGAACTTTGTAGAAAGTGGCATAGTTATCATCTTTCACGCGAAAGGTAACCGAGCCCATCAGTTCATCATGTTCCAGGAATTCCACATAACCAATAGAGTGGATCTTCTTACCCCTGCGGATGACCTCATCGGTTCCGTTATTGTACACAAATTTCAGCAAGTGTGATAATGCCATACGTTTTCAATAACTGTTATGATCAGGCGATTTTTTGCCTGCCCTTGTTTGTACGGATCCGGGTAGCGGATCGAAAAAGGGTAATCTGCAAAAGTAACAGAAAATAGGCGGCTTCAGGGTAGCTTTTTCGAATAATTTATTATGATTGAATTAGTTGCAGACTGCAGGATTATTTTGTATCTTCAAGGGTTTGTCCAACCCACCCCCCTGTCCGCAACAATTTTGCGAAATCCTGCGTGCTTTTTCATTGCCGGGATTGCCTTTAATTCTCAAAACGCTTTATCGCAGAGATAAATATGTGTGCTGTCTTTTCCCATAAAAAGACTCTGTTCATTGCCATTTTTAAAAATGAAATGATACTTTGTCAGGCTATCGCCAAGTACCTGAGGTGTCCACCATACCGGCCTGTCATAATAGGGGGATAAAAAATTCAATGAGTCAGATTGTTGCAGGCTTATTTGCCTGTAATTCCTGGAATTTAATATCCGTTGTGACTCAGCAGGACAAAGTTCCAGTTCCATCCAGATACAACAGTCAATCTTTGGAATAACCTGGTCTTTAAAATTCCGCACTGCCATACAACCATCAACATATTTTTTGAACAGTAAAGTATATACATCTTGTGCGCTTTTGGGTCTTGAATTGTAGAGAATCCTTGATAAATCCGAATTAACTTTTTTTATACCATGGGTTAGTAAAACGACAGCTAAAGAAATGATACAAATGATTCCCAGAATATATAGTTGTATTTTATATTTAACGGAAGGGCTGAAGGCTAAGGTTAATGCTATAACCAATGTGCCGCTGAAGAACACAAAAAGCAGGAAAATGTCGTTCATTTGATTTGGTATTGATTCTCAAGCACTCCATTATGTTCTTACTTTTAACGGGTCATATTTTTTCTATAGACAAGGTTAAGATGCTGAAGAGGCATTCAAGACCTTATTTACATCATGTTTAAATAGCCGACCAATTGGCAACTCATGCTTTGCAATTTCAATGCAGTCTGCATTAAAACTATCAATTTTATTTATAGCTATAATATATGATTTATGAATTCTTAAAAATTCATCCGAAGGCAGTACCTCATCCAATGTGGAAAGAACATATTTCGTAACAATTGTTTTTGTAATGGTAACAATTTTAATATAATCCTTAAGCCCTTCAATAAATAGTATTTCATTAAAAAACACTTTAACCATTTTCCTGTCGACCCTGAAATAAAGAAAGGAATTAGGTTGTTCCGGAATATTTTCTTTGACCTGGGAAGAAGTGTTTTGTGAAGACAGATCGGATTGCAAAATTTTGTTTACTGCTTTCAGGAATCGTTCAAATGATATGGGTTTAAGAATATAATCCACTGCGTCAAGTTCAAAGCCTTCCAGAGCATAT
>JAHEEX010000196.1 GCA_024640465.1 Sphingobacteriales bacterium
TATTCCTTTTAAGCTCGATCTTGTATAATACACCTGCATTTACAAAAAGCCCTCCGAAACTGGTGGTATCCGCAGAGTTTGATTTTTTATAAGGTACTGTATCATTCACAAAAATTACCCTGGTACTGTATTGTTTATTGCCAAACATATATCCAGCATTTACACCAAAACTTAATTTTTTATTGCCAAAACCGGTTCCCAGAAAAGCCTGGTAGCTGCCACCGTTTCCAACAAAATTATATAGAACACTATCAATTCCGGTTACCCTGGTCCTGGTTGATAAATTGTAATTGATCCTGGAAATTGGCCTTAACCCGATATTCATTCCCCAAAATCCTTTTTTCTTCAGGGGTAATCCCAGGTTCAGGTATGTTGGGATCAGGTATTTTGAATTGAACTTTTGGATTGGCTCATTTGTGCGAATTGTCCTGGAATTATATTCCACGCCGATATCAAGGGTTGTAACCCTCAGGTAGGCGTATGAAGCAGGATTTACAAAGTTTACAGATTGAAGGTCGTTATAAGGAAGAGATATGCCCCCCATCGACCTGTTTAGGATATTTTGGGATGGAAGTACATCCCCCAAACCAAACCTGGAATAGGGAGAGTTCTCCTGAGCGGGGAGAAACTGGGTAAATATCAAGATAAATGATAATACAAAAAACGCTCTCTTACAGTTGGTTATTGGTCTCACTGATCGCATACAGGCCTTTATATAGAAATTCCGAATCTGCAAATATCTTATTTTTTAGGTGGCCTGCAAAATAGCTGCTATCGCCCCCGGTTAATACCACGTTAAAGTTGGCATATCTTTCCAGATAAGCATCAATGGTACCATCGATCTCTTTAGCCATTCCCAATATAACACCACTTAAAATGTTGGTTCTTGTATCATACCCGATTAATGGGAAATTCCAGTCTTTTTTAATCAATGGCAGCTTGGCGGTGTAATCTTTCAGAGAACGGAAACGCATTTCCATTCCCGGCGAGATACCGCCACCCAGGAATTGTGCATATTGATTGATAAAATTATAGGTGATGGCAGAACCGAGGCCAATAACCAGGTTGTTTTTGCCTGGATAAAATTGTACGGCTGCTGCCGCTAAAGCAAGACGGTCTGCTCCCATGGTTTCAGGTTTCCCAACGGGTACGGTTAAGGGCAGACGTGTTTCGTGAGAAAGTTTATGAAACCGGCTCTGGTTTCCAAGCAGTGTTTCTATCTCCGGGTTATGATTGATTACTGAAGACAGGATCGATTTATGTGGTTTATATTGATCCAGTAATGCACGTATAAGATCAGGCCCGTCATTTTCCAAAACATCTACCTGGCGCAACTGGTCGCCATCAAAGACTGCATATTTGAGCCGGGTATTACCAAAATCCAGGCAAAGTGTTGTGTACAAATTGATCAGTTTTGCTGCGCTAAATGAGTAGAAAAAACCTGGCTGACGAATTTTGATAGGTCAGGCCCATTTTTTTTATTCAATTTTCTGCAGGTGTGAATTAAGTTGCCGAATCTCCAAAATTAAATTCAAATCCGCCAAGGTTTCTGAAATGTCCGTTAAGTTTTACTTTTTCTTTCAGTGATTCCATTTCTGCTACAACAGGCAATACTTTTTTTAAATGCCTCCGCAGATATTCCTGCCTTTGTAATTCTTTCATCAACCCAAGCATTTCGTATTCTTCATCCAACGACATCCCGGCATGATGTGCAATATCATAACTGCAAAGGCTATCACCCGATGCCTTGAATTGTTTTACCAAATTCAACATTTTATGCAGTTCTTTCATGGCGCCTACTACAATCTCCATCAGGTCCCTATTCCCGATATATTCATTTTGCGGATAGCTTACAATGGCACCGCTATACCCTTTATCCGGTATTGTTGGAATCATTTCGAGTACCTTGAATACCCTGGTTCCTTTTGTGCGTATATCTAACTCCCCATTATCATATTTTTTCACAATTTCAATGATCTCCACCAAAGTGCCCATTTCGGCAACTTGATTTTGAATGACAGAGGGTATGCCAAAAGGCTTTTTTGATTCATGGCAGTCTGCGATAAGCTGTTTATACCGGGGTTCAAAAATGTGGAGTTTCAGCTCTTCACCTGGATAAACCACCAGGGCCAATGGGAATATAGGTATGAAATTGGTCACGCCTGTAATGTTACATAATTTTTTAAAATGATGTATCCTGATTCGCTCACTTTTCTGCCATGCAGTTTCAGTATCTTCGATACAATTAAGAAAAGCTCATGGCCCAACTGTCTGTTGCCATTATTACAATGAACGAAGAGAAAAATATCGGCCGATGCCTCGATTCGGTCAGGGATATTGCTGATGAAATCGTTGTGGTAGACTCAGGGTCAACAGATAAAACTAAAGAGATCTGTGAAAGTTTTGGTGTAAGGTTCATTTTTCAGCCTTTTCTCGGATTTATCGGCCAGAAAAATTTTGCACTGGAATCTACCATTCACGCTCATGTGCTTTCCCTTGATGCAGACGAAGCATTGAGCCCGGAATTAAAAAGATCCATTCAAACAGAGAAAGAAAATGGATTTCCAGAAATCGGTTATTCCATGAACCGGTTGAGTTGGTTTTGTGATCAGTGGATCCGGCATGGCAGCTGGTATCCTGATCGTAAACTCAGGCTGGTATTGAAATCTGCGGCAAAATGGGGCGGTATGAATCCACATGATAAACTCGAATTAACTAAATCTTCAAGGGAAAAACATTTAGCCGGCGATCTCCTGCATTATACTTATTATAGTCTTGATGAATATATCTTACAAGGGAATAAATTCAGCAGTATTTCTGCAAATGCCATGTTTGAACAGGGTAAGAAAGCCGGGTATCTTAACCTGATCTGGAACCCGTTTATGGCTTTTGTAAAAAATTATTTTATCCGTGCCGGCTTCCTGGATGGTTTCAATGGATATATCATTGCCCGACAATCGGCCAGCCAGACTTTTCTTAAATATGCCAAGCTTATCCAGTTGCAAAGGATTCGGGGATGATTATGTATTTTCTTTTTTCCCGGTTAATAAAAACAGCCAGCATCCCAGGAACGCATACACGAAAATTCCATATTGCGTTTCCAGCCCGATCTCATAGATAAAACCAAAGATCGCTAATGCATGAAAACTGATCCAGGCATAATCTGATCGAAATCCCCGCATGAACAAAGGATAAAAAGTTGCCAGGAGAAAAACGAAAAGGCCTGCCAGTCCGGCTCCTGCTGCATAAATCAGGCCTTCGTTACTGGGTAATAGCTGTTCATAATCCTTTAGATAAGGGGCGTGCTGAGCATACCAATCGAAGGATGCCTGTTTTAAGTCACCAAAACCGGTTCCCCAATATGGATTTTCTTTTGCCAGATCCTTTCCTGCCTGAATGGACAAAATCCTCGGTGTATCAGACAGCCCCTCTGTGTATCCTCCCCTGGTATAATGCTGGAAGTCCCACCAAACAAATTTCAATCGGTTTCTGAATGTCGGGAAAAAAAGCCAGGCTAAGGAAGGTATCAAAACAGACAATGACGTGATCCAGATTGCCAGGCGTTTGCGGCCATAAAACAATACAGCCAGGCCAATTACCAGGTACAGTCCAAGGATACCGGTTTTGGAAGCCAGTAAATGAAGAAAGACGGCAGTGAAAAGCAGGTAAAGAATGATCCATTTTTTTTCGGTGCTGCTTACCTGCTTGTTTTCTGAAATTAAAAGATGAAGCAGGCCGGTAAAAACCAGCACTAATAACCATGCGTATCTAACATGGTCGTTGCTCATATCAACGGGTAAAACTTTCGCCTGAAGATATGATTGGGAAATATCCTGTGCATTCAAGGCGTAAAGGCCAATTGTCTTTAACATGCTGAACGAAGTGGTCATTACTGCTAGGTAAACCAGCTTTCGGGAGCTTTGCTGATCAATGGAAAGTAGCACCGTACAACAAAATGGGATGGCCAGCAATGGGGCCTTGTGTTGAATAACTATCGACCATTGTTGAATATTATGGCTCCAAAGTCCGGATAAGAATGGAATGAAAAATAAAAGGCTCATCAGCCATAAGAAGGGAGACCTTTTAAAAAATAACCACTTCTCTTTTACAGAACCGTTGCTTAATGCAGCCACAAAAAACAAGCCCATTGATAGGGATAGTAGTGCCCGGCTCCATAACAGGCCGCACCACATTAAAGCGATGGAAACAGGGATGATGGTTTTTTTTATGAAGGATCCTGCTGTTATCAAAAACAAAATTTTTATGCTGGCGTCAATTCACCGAAATTAGAACGCAAAACCGGAATATATTCATGATGGATGATCTGCTTTGGCAAAATGCCCTTAAAGGTGATTACAGAAGTATTGCCCGGTGTATATCACTTATTGAAAATGAAGTGCCCGGTTATGATGCCATGCTACGCGCACTCCCTGCAGGGGATCGTCACCAGGTTATAGGCATTACAGGTCCGCCAGGGGCCGGAAAAAGCACCCTGGTGGATGGTTTGATAGGGGAGTTTGTGAAGGCTGGCAAAAAAATCGCTGTCATTTGTGTTGATCCCTCGTCTCCTTTTAACCTGGGTGCTTTGTTGGGCGACAGGATCAGGTTAAGCAACTGGTACAATCACCCGGATGTATTTATCCGTTCACTGGCAACCAGGGGCTCCCTGGGTGGATTGCATCCATCCATTCTTGAAATTACCAGTTTGCTGAATGCTTGTCCTTTCGACTATATCATCGTAGAAACAGTAGGAGTGGGCCAGAGTGAAGTGGAAATTGCCGGCCTTGCAGATGCAACGGTAGTTGTAATGGTGCCGGAAGCAGGTGATGAAATCCAAACAATGAAAGCCGGTCTGATGGAAATCGCTGATATTTTTGTGGTGAATAAAAGTGACCGGCCGGATGCTGATCTGTTTGTTAAAAACCTGCACCTGATGCTGGGCCCGGCTTTCAGTTCAAGAGATGAAGAAATCCCAGTGGTAAAAACAATTGCATCCCGCCAGGAAGGACTAACAGCATTGAAAGATAAAATTGATCTTGTGCTGCAACGTAAGTTAACGCCGGAGAAAAGACTATACCTCTTGGCTGAACGGGCGTATTATTTGATCCAGAAAAAGCGGATGAAAGATATCCGCAAAGAAGGATTGCGCAGTAAAATTGCGGAGGGCTACAACAATGGGCATTTTAATTTGTATTCATTTATTCAACAATTTTAAACATCATGGATATTATTCCGGATAAGGATTTTCCCAGAGCGGCAAAGTGCGAACCAGCCTGTATTCAAACTGAAGCTGGTAAGACATATTCCTGGTGTACCTGTGGATTGAGTGAAAAACAACCTTTTTGCGATGGTAAGCACAAGCATATTGACGGGATGCCATATAAAAGCCTGAAAACAACTTTTGAAGAAGCGGAAGAAGTGTGGCTTTGCCAGTGTAAGCAAACAAAGAACCCGCCGTTCTGTGATGGCAGCCATAGGAAAGTAGTCGGGAGTCTTTAGTCATTAGTCAACAGCCAAATACAAGTAGCCAGTCAACAGCCCCAAAATGGGTCTCTGCATCTTCGCGGTTAAATGTCTTGGCTGTTGACTAACGACTCCCGACTAACGACTCATGACTGTTCCTCCGGCTGTTGACTAATGACTCCCGACTCCCGACTCATTATTTCATTTCCTAATCTTATCTTGCATTTTCATTTATTGCTTTACATATGCAAACTGATTTTTTAGTTATCGGTTCGGGTATTGCGGGATTGACATTTGCTTTGAAGGTTGCGCAGGAACGCCCTGATAAAAAGATTACTGTAATCACCAAAACCATTTCAGACGAAACCAACACCAAGTATGCACAAGGTGGGGTTGCTGCTGTTTGGGATGACGATCAGGATGATTATGCGAAACACATAGAAGATACGCTCATTGCGGGAGATGGATTATGCAATGAAAAGATCGTGGAAATTGTGGTGAAGGAAGGTCCTCAAAGGGTAAGGGAGATAATTGAATGGGGGGCACGTTTTGACAAAGACCCTGATGGCGACTATTCTTTGGGAAAAGAAGGTGGACACAGTGAATCACGGATACTGCATTATAAAGACGTGACAGGTAAGGAAATTGAAAGGGCTTTGCTGGAAGCCGTAAAGAAAAAACCGAATATTGAAATCCTCAACCACTGTTTTGTTGTTGATCTGATCACCCAGCATCACCTGGGGTACCTGGTTATGAAGTCAACTCCCGATGTGGAATGCTATGGGGTATATGCCCTGAACCTGGAGACCAAGAAAATGGAAAAGATTCTGGCTGGCATAACACTTCTTGCAACGGGCGGAAATGGGCAGATTTATCGCACCACAACCAATCCTTCCATTGCTACTGGCGATGGTGTTGCTATGGTTTACAGGGCCAAAGGCAGGATCGAGAATATGGAGTTCATCCAGTTTCATCCAACAGCCCTTTATGAGCCTGGAGTTAAAGGCTACTCTTTTTTGATAACTGAAGCTGTTAGGGGTGATGGTGGCGTTCTGAGAAATCAATCAGGTGAAGCATTCATGGAACGTTATGATGAAAGAAAAGACCTTGCTCCCAGGGATATAGTAGCTCGCGCCATAGACAGTGAAATGAAAATAAAAGGTACGGAACATGTGTGGCTTGATTGCAGGCATATGGGACAGGAGAAATTTATACATCACTTCCCTAATATTTACGAAAAATGTAAAAGCATTGGTATTGATGTGATGAAAGATATGATCCCGGTAGCGCCGGCAGCCCACTATAGCTGTGGTGGGATAAAAACCGATGAGTGGGGGAGAACCTCCATCCGGAACCTCTATGCCACCGGTGAATGTGCTTCTTCCGGTTTACACGGAGCAAACCGTTTGGCGAGTAACTCTCTGCTGGAAGCGATGGTTTTCTCACATCGCAGTTTCCTGGATGTAATACAGAAAACGGATGATATCAAAATAAATACGGCCATACCAGACTGGAATGCCGCCGGAACCACTGCTCCAAAGGAAATGATCCTCATTACGCAAAGCCTCAAAGAACTGCAATTGCTAATGACAGACTATGTGGGTATTGTAAGAACGGATATGCGTTTGCAACGGGCAAGCCGCAGGCTCGACTTATTACATGAGGAAACAGAATCACTGTACCAGAAAACGGTTGTATCTCCACAACTATGTGAACTTCGTAATATGATCACAGTTTCTTACCTGGTGGTAAAAGGAGCACAGTTCAGAAAAGAAAGCCGCGGCCTGCATTATAATACCGATTATCCTTTCAAAGAGCACCTGGTTCAGAATATCGTATTATAATAAACGGATACAAAAAAATGCCATT
>JAHEEX010000197.1 GCA_024640465.1 Sphingobacteriales bacterium
TACTGGTGGTTTGAGTACACCGTTATTAAAGAAGCCACCAATAAACAGGGGTTTGACCTTTACCTGGTGGATATTGGGGGCTTGCTGGACCGGGAAAAGATTTATGGTTATGAAGATGATACGGAGAGGTTTATGGCCTTTCAGATCGCTTTTGTTGACTGGTTATCTCACTGGCAGCACAAGCCTGATATAGTCCATGTCCATGATCATCATACGGCTATGATCCCTTTCATGATGCAGCATTGCCTTGATTACCGGGTCCTTTCCGGCATTCCCACTGTACTTACCATACATAATGCCCAATACCAGGGGGCTATGGGCTGGGATAAGAGCATATATATTCCTGCATGGGACAGTTGGAAAAGGGGTATGTTGGAATGGAACAATATGATCAATCCGCTGGCATGTGGAATTAAATGTGCCAATAAGGTTACCACCGTCAGCTGGAGCTATCTGCAGGAGCTAAAATTTATGAGTAATGGCCTGGAACCCTTATTTGAATATGAGAAGGGAAAATGTTCAGGCATTCTTAATGGAATAGATACCGATGTCTGGGATCCCTCAAAAGATACGTATTTACAAAATCATTATAAAATAACTGATGTAGCTAAAGGGAAAGCGGCCAATAAAAAGTTACTTTGTGAAACATTCGGTTTGGATCTGGAAAAGCCGCTGATTGTTTTCATTGGAAGGCTGGTAGGAGAGAAGGCAGCGGACCTTTTACCACAGGTAATAGGCGACAGTTTTTACCATGTTGGACGGCGAATGAATTTTCTGATCCTTGGAAGTGGCGAACCTGATGTGGAAAGTCAACTCGAAGTGATGAAATCAATCAGTGCGGGTGATTACAGTGTATATATCGGCTATAATGAAGGGTTAAGTCACCTTATGTATGCCGGTGCCGATTTCCTGCTGATGCCCTCGAGGGTAGAACCATGTGGCCTTAACCAGATGTATTCCATGCGATATGGCACGGTACCGGTTGTACGAAAAACAGGGGGGTTGAAAGATACCGTGATAGATGTTGGGGAAGAAGGAGGATATGGGATAACACATGTACATGCCGCAGTGGGCGATATCACCCATGCCGTTTATCGGTGTGTAGAATTGTTTAATGATAAGAAGAAATTCAGGGAAGTGCGTAAAACGATGATGAAACTGGATTTCAGTTGGCTAAGCAGTGCAAAACATTATCTGGATTTATATAAAACGCTTAAATAAATAAATTGCATCAGTTAACTACACACCATATGAAAAAAGAAGTGATCGCCATTATTCTTGGAGGAGGGGCAGGTTCCCGCTTATATCCATTAACAGCAACACGGAGTAAGCCGGCCGTACCCATCGCAGGTAAATATCGCCTGGTGGATATCCCTATTTCCAATTGTTTGAATTCAGGTATTGGAAGGATGTATGTGCTCACCCAGTTTAACTCTGCCTCACTGAACAAGCACATTAAAAACACCTATCATTTCAGCGCATTCAGTTCAGCATTTGTAGACATTATTGCTGCTGAGCAAACGCCGGATAACCCAACATGGTTCCAGGGCACAGCTGATGCCGTAAGGCAATCCCTCAGGCACGTTGAACAACAGGATTTTGATTATGTATTGATCCTTTCCGGTGATCAGCTATATCAAATGGATTTCCAGGAAATGGTAGACCGTCATATAAAAGAAGATGCGGATATCTCCATTGCCACCATTCCTGTTGGTGATCGTGAAGCTCCTGAATTTGGAATTTTGAAAACCGGTGAAGGCGATCTTATTACATCCTTTATTGAAAAACCTTCAAAAGAGGTCCTGGGCGAATGGATCAGTGATACAGGTCCCGAAATGAAAACAATGGGAAGGGTTTACCTGGCCAGTATGGGTATCTATATTTTTAGCCGTAAAGTGCTTTTTGATTTATTGCAGGAGACACATAAAGATGCAACAGATTTCGGCAAAGAGATCATTCCGACTTCCATTGAAAATTATAAAGTGCTGAGTTATCAATATGACGGATACTGGACGGATATTGGAAATATATATTCCTTCTTTGAAGCTAACCTTGCACTCACACAGGATATTCCGCCTTTCAATTTATTTGATAACAGCAAAGCGGTGTATACCCGTGCCAGGATGTTGCCACCTGCTAAAATAAGCGGAACAACCCTGGAGAAAACCATCATTGCAGAAGGCTGTATCATTAATGCATCCCGCGTAGAAAACAGTGTAATTGGTATTAGAACCAGGATTGGTACCGGCACCACCGTTGTGAGCAGTTATATTATGGGTACCGACTATTATGAAACCCTGGAAGACATGAATAATTCTGTCAGCAAGGGTTTGCCCAAACTCGGTATCGGCGAGAGATGCTATATCAAAAATGCCATAATAGATAAGAACTGCCGGATTGGAAATGATGTGCGTATCAATGGAGGGCATCACCTGGCTAATTCTGATCATTCACTGTATACCATTAAAGAAGGGATTATTGTGGTAAAGAAAGGAGCTATCCTGCCAGATGGATTTGTGATTTAACAACACTTGTGATAATATTTCATAACATCTGCCCAAAGCAGATGTTTTTTTTATACATTTAACCCTGTGTAAAATTTACACAGACCCACTTAAACGATTGCTATGGCTGCCGGACCAGTTCATTCTACTACATCAACAAATTCCTCCCTTAAACCAAGATTAAAATTCTGGCAGATCTGGAATATGAGCCTGGGCTTCCTGGGCATACAGTTTGGTTTTGGTTTGCAAAATGCCAATGTTAGCAGGATTTTTCAATCCCTTGGGGCAAAGATAGACGACATACCGATTCTCTGGATCGCAGCACCACTTACCGGGCTCATTATACAACCCATTATTGGACATATGAGTGATAAAACCTGGCTGGGTAAATGGGGCAGGCGCAGGCCTTATTTTATGGCAGGCGCCATTATGGCATCACTGGCATTATTTGTATTCCCAAATGTTACCGCATTATGGATGGCGGCAGTTATGCTTTGGGTGCTCGATGCTTCCATCAATGTATCCATGGAACCATTTCGGGCATTCGTTGGAGATATGTTGCCGGATGAACAAAGAACATCCGGTTTTGCCATGCAGAGTTTTTTCATAGGAATTGGTGCCGTGGTTTCTTCCATACTGCCATACTTGTTAACACAAATGGGCGTATCCAATGAAGCTGCAGCAGGTGGAATTCCGGATTCTGTAAGGATATCATTCATCATCGGTGCCATTGTATTTATTGCTTCAGTATCCTATACGGTTTTTACTACTAAGGAATATTCGCCGGAGGAAATGAAGAGCTTTGATGCGGCCCAGGGAACACCTACTATAGATATAGGAAAGATCATTACAAAAGCAACATCCTTTTTGAAGAATGGCTGGATATGGCTTGCTTCAGGCACCACGCTGAGCGCATTACTTGCGGCTTATAATAATCGGAACCCGGATAATCCACTGGAGAAAGAACTTTTTGTACTCACCGGGGGCATTTTCTTTTTTGGCCTTGTTCAACTTATTGCAGGAGCCTACTGGAAAAACGGCAGGAAAAACGGGCTCGTGGAAGTGGTGGATGATCTCTATCATATGCCTTCCACGATGAAGAAACTGGCACTGATTCAATTCTTCACCTGGTTCGCACTTTTCTCCATGTGGATCTATGCCACGCCGGCCTTAGCACAGTACATGGCTGGCACAACGGATACAACTTCAAAGGCATATAATGAAATGGCAAATTGGGTTAATGTGCTCTTTGCATGTTATAATGGTTTTGCTGCACTTTTTGCTTTCCTGCTTCCTGTTTTGACAAATAAAACATCAAGGCCCATCACACATATGATCAGTTTGATTGCAGGAGGATTAGGCTTGATCTCGTTCTACTTTTTTCAGGAGAAATACATGCTCATTCTCAGTATGGCAGGTATAGGCCTTGCCTGGTGCAGTGTTTTGTCCATGCCTTATTCTATGCTCACCGCTGCATTGCCTTCTCATAAAATGGGCGTGTTCATGGGTATTTTTAATTTTTTTATTGTTATTCCTCAAATAATGGCAGCCACTCTGCTTGGCTTTTTTACCAACCATCTTTTTGGTGGTAATGCGATCTATACGATTGTCCTGGGTGGCGTAGCCATGATCCTTGCGGGTATTTTAAATCTTCGTTTAAAAGATAAATAATTGTTTATGAAACGTAGTATCCTGTGTTTTTTGTTTGTATTTCTTGCGGTACAGTTTGGTTCTTTTGCACAAGAATTAAATGTATATCCCACATCCTGGTGGACAGGCATGAAGTATAACAAGATCCAGCTGATGATCCATGGTGTTAATGAATTGTCGAAGTCTGTATCGGTAAATTATCCAGGTATAAAACTGCTGAAAGTTTACCAGCCTGAGAATAAGCATTATGTGTTTGCCGACCTGGAGATTGCTGCTTCTGCAAAGCCAGGAAATTTTTTGGTTAAAATGGGCGATGGAAAATCTTTCACGTATACCCTTCAACCAAAAAGCAAAGACAATGGCTTTTCAAGGGTGAAAGGTGTGCATGCTAACGATCTCGTATACCTGATCATGCCAGACAGGTTTGCCAACGGTGATAACGCAAATGATCAACTGCCGGACCAGGAAGATAAAATTGCAGACAGGTCGAATCCATTTGCACGTCATGGAGGCGATATCAAAGGTGTGGAGAATAACCTGGATTACCTGAAAGATCTGGGCGTGACAACGGTTTGGATGACACCGGTTTTTGAGAATAATATGCCCCGGATGAATGAAGGTAAATACAATATGAGCGGTTATCATGGTTACTGGATCACCAATCATTACCAGGTTGATAAAAGAATGGGGGGCAATGAAGCCTATATGAGCCTGGTGAATGCAGCGCATAAAAAAGGAATGAAGATCATTCAGGATGCAGTATACAATCACGTGGGTTCATATCATCACACCGTGAAGGACCTTCCCATGAAAGACTGGCTCAACCAATGGCCGGCATACCAGGGCTCGAATCACCGGGAAGAAGTTTTCTTTGATCCCTATGCGGCAAAATCAGATAAGGATATAATGGTTGGTGGTTGGTTTACGCCTCACTTGCCGGATATGAACCTGGCTAATCCTTATGTTGCAAATTATATCATTCAAAATACCATCTGGGCAACAGAAATGTTTGGCATCGATGGCTGGAGGGTTGATACCTATAAGTACTGTGATGAAAAATTTCTCAACCAGATAAATACCGCCCTGGAAAAAGAATTTCCAACCATTACTGTTTTTGGAGAAGCATGGACCAATAGCATTACAGGTGCAGCATATTTCGCACAGAATAATCTCCAGTCGCCTTTTAAACACAATCTTCAGGGTGTGACTGATTTCCCCATGAATGGAGCCATACTGGATGCCGTAAACCAGAAAGCCGATTTCACATCAGGTGTGAACAGGCTCTATATGACGCTTGCACAGGATGTATTGTATAAAGATCCCATGCGTAATTGCATCTTCCTGGATAACCACGATATGAACAGGTCGTTATCCATGGTGGGAGAGGATATGAAAAAATATAAAATGGCACTCGGGCTTTTACTAACGCAGAGGGGTATCCCACAATTATATTACGGTGCTGAAATAGCCATGAAGAATTTCAAGAACCCAACAGATGCGGAAGTGCGGAAAGATTTTCCCGGTGGATGGGCCGGCGACAGTACCAATAAATTTTCTGCGTCGGGCAGAACAGTTGTGGAACAGGATGTTTTTACTTACATCAGGAAACTGGCACTTTTTCGGCAGAATTCTTCGGCTATAGGTAGTGGAAAACTGATGCAGTATATCCCGCAGGATGGCGTGTATGTTTATTTCAGGTACGATGGTAAACAGACCATCATGTGTGTACTAAATCCGGGAGATAAGGATGTTACACTTAAAGTTTCCAGGTTTGTTGAAAGACTGAAAGGTGCTTCCAGCTATAAAGATGTCATGAGCGGCCAAACAACCATGCTCAGCGATGCTCTTTTGGCACCAGCGGGAAGTTTACAGATACTTGAAATAAAGTAGACAGTCACCAGTCACCAGTCACCAGTCGCCAGTCAACAGCCGACTGATGCCCCGGTTCGTGTCTTCACGAAACGTAAAAAGGAAATACAAAAAAGGATGGTTCGTAAGCACACAACCAATACTAGCAAGTAGTTCCTTGCGACATTATATCTTTGCGGTTAAGCTTAAATCAGCATTTGCCACGACAGTTTCTTCAGCCAGTCACGCTCTTTAATGATATCCGTGATCTCTGACCTAAACTGAGGGCCTGTAAATTTCTTTCCCGTCTTGGGAGCCGCAATATCCTTCTCCGTAAACGGGGTCAATTCCAGTTTGGTGGCATACCAGGTGGTATGCATCCGCGGAATGGCCAGTCCCATTATCATCCCGGGCAAGCCACCAAATGATTCCGGCCCGGAAGAAGGAATGATTTGATCAGTATAAAACGCGATTACGACGATTGAATCAAACACTTTTCCAACTGCTTTTCTGCATTCAAAACCAGCAATGGTTCTTTGTTCATTGGTGATTTTCCATTCAATTTGGGGCAGGCTGTCAGTAATTAAAAAATCGCTGCCAAAGATATTTTTCTGGTGCACATACCGCTCATGTTCCATATCCCGGTAAAAAGTATTTGTAATATAACTCAGGCCCCAGTGAATCATCCTGTTTTCCGGGTCCTTTCCTGTTTTGTATAAACTCCTTTTTTCATCGAACAACAGATCAAAGTAGGTGATGGCAAATTTTGGGTAAGTGTTTTTCAACATTTCATCCCACATATCTTCTTCATCCAGCAGTGAATGCTGGTTGGTTCTTTTTTCAAATTCAATCTTTCCTGTTGTGATAAACCTGGTTTCCTGTGACAAGGCTTCCGTTCCTATTATAAGGCCGATCAGTAAGATGATATAAATTGATTTTATTTTCATTAGTATTCCATGGGTTTTCCGTTCTTGTTGAAATTCCAGATAAACGAGAGCATCACATACTGGTTGTATGTATTATATGTTTTTTCGGAAATATAATTTGTACTGATATTCCTGCTGAAGCCAATATTCTGGTTCAGGATGTCAAATGCATAGAGCCTGAACTTGGCGGCATCATTTTTCAGGAACTTCCTTTCCAGCCATAAGTTTACAAGTATGGCATTGTTGTTGTCTTCAAATACAGATGTTTTTTGCCTCAGGTTAAAACTCACTTCACCGCCAGTCTCCAGTTTCCAGGGCAGGAATATGCCATAATCAAATTCATGCACCTGTATCCAGTAATTGGTGGTTATATCT
>JAHEEX010000325.1 GCA_024640465.1 Sphingobacteriales bacterium
GTAGTTTCATCTTCCCTGTCGTTGAAAGAAACGGATACTTTCACTTTCTTAAGGCCATCAGCAAATTTCTTTGCATCATAATAATCATAAGCAGGGTTCACGCCTTGTATTAGAAGTGCTCCAACCTTGCCATCATTCATATCCTGAACAAGCTGGGCCATATCCTTATCACTACCCTGGCGTGTGTTCAAAGTAGTAGTCCAGTTTATGGTTTTACCGTTCGCTCCAACGACTTCATTGATCGCATTGATAATGATCTGAACATTTGGATCATTGCTTCCGCAAACAACCAAAGCAGCACCATTGGAGGACTTCAGCATGTTTACGGCCAGGTCAATTCCTTTTTTAAGGCGCTCATCAGTCAATGCTGGTGCAGATACGGCTCCGCCTAATTTAGCGTAGATGGCCAGTGCAACTGCTCCTGTTTCCGAAGGACGGTGAACATAACGGTCATCCGCATTCGCACCTGTCAGGCTCAGCATACTTTCAAAATGTATATGCTTGCTCATTTCAGGGTTTGCCTGGTTGATCTTTCGACCAGCCGCATACTGACGGGCGTATTCAACAGGATTGAGCCAGGTTCCGAGAAAATCGGCTCCGAGGCTGACAATCACTTTTGCGTTCTCAAAGTGATAAGATGGTATGCTGCGTTTGCCATAGCACATTTCATTTGCCATGAGTAAACCACTTGCGGAAAGCGCATCATACTGAACATGCCTGCTGCCTGGTTTTTTCGCCAGGAAGTCTGCAATTACTTGTTTGGTGGTAGGAGAGGTTACCGTACTTGTCAATAACACCACCGGTAATCCTGCTGCTCCTGTCAAAGCCTCAGCCACCATTTTATCAAAGGCATCGAAGGTGGTGACTTCTTTACCATTGCCCATAGGGTAACGTAAACGGGCCGTATCATATAAATCAAGCACAGAAGCCTGCACCTGTGCCGAAGTACCTCCTTTTGTCAGGGAGGACAAATCATTTCCTTCAATTTTAATGGGACGGCCATCTCTTACTTTTGCTACCACAGGGATCACATCTCCATCCTGCACATAAGTTGTAGCATAATAATTGGCTACGCCCGGAACAATTGCATCGGGCCTGTTCAAATAAGGGATACTTTTTTTAACCGGCATTTCACAGCTGGCGGCAACCATGGCTGCAGCTGTACTGAAGCCCAGATATTTCAGGAAGTCCCTCCTTGGGGTTGTGGATTCAAGCAAACCGGTACCTGCTTCAAAAGGCAGGTCTTCGGTAAATTCATCCTTCAGACTGTCCTGGTAGGCTTCACTGCTCTTCAGTTCACCAAAATTTTGCCAGTACTTTTTTTGCTCCATATATCAGTTGTAAGGTTGTAATACAATGTAATGAATGAGTCTGTTAACAGTGCGGAAAAATCTAACTACCTATTAGTAGTGGCATTTTTGACACTCTGTACCACCGATCTTTTCCACGGTCACGCTATCCATTTTCTTATTTTTCAGGTCTTCGTGGAATTTTTCGTAGATACTATAGAATTTATTGTCGGCAAACTGCACTTTGGTTTCGCGGTGACAGTTAATACACCAGCCCATGCTCAGGTCTGAAAATTGATATACTTCATCCATTTTCTGGATCTCGCCATGGCAGGTCTGGCATTGCTGCTGGCCGGCTTTAACGTGCTGTGAGTGATTAAAATAAACGTGGTCGGGCAGGTTATGGATGCGGATCCACTCAATTGGTTTGCCTTTTCCATTGTATTTTTTAGCGGTAGGATCCCAACCGGCATATTGATATAATTTCTGTATTTCCGCAGTGCCGTCTACTTCGGAGCCGTCTTCCCTATAGAGTTTAGGTCCTTTTGCATATTCATTGATGCCCATATGACAGTTCATACAAACATTCACAGATGGGATGTTGGCGTGCTTGCTTTCCTGTGCGCCACCGTGGCAATAAAGGCAGTTCACCTGGTTGATCCCTGCGTGAACCGTATGAGAATAAAATATGGGTTGCTCAGGCTGGTAATCTTTAGATCTGCCGAGACCCTGCGCTCCCTGGAAAGTATAATACCCCCCTATCATAAATAATACTATTGAGCCCAGGGCGATATAGGCTTTATTCTTATAGAAAGGAACTGGTTCCGGGGAAGGGATACCATCTTTCTGGTCAGACATTTTCTTCAGGTTACTGTTAACCTGCAATAATATAAGTGCTATAACTGCAAGGATCAGGGTCAATACACCAAAAAGAAGGGTACTGTCTGATTTTTGTGCTGATTCTGTTGGGGTTGCAGTTGCCCCACCGGCTACAGCAGCGGCTGGAGGTGCACTGATGTAACCCAAAATCGCATCAATATCCTTATCGGTTAATTCCGGGAAAGCGGTCATCTGCACCTTATTGAATTGTGTGTAGACTTCAACCGCCCTGGGATAACCGCTTTTTACAACCGAAGCACTATTTCTAACCCAGGAATAGAGCTGATTTTTATCCGGCCACCTGTCTTCCACACCTTTCAGGGCAGGACCAACCAATTGCTTATCAATGGCATGACAGGAAGCACACTTTTGATTAAACAATTGTTTACCATCCTGGGCCTGCAGGCCAAGGGACATAATAGAAAACAGGAAACAGGAGATCAGAACCGGCAAAAATTGTCTAACAATGGATCGATGATGACTCATAATCGCAAAGAATTGTGGTAGAAATAGATGAAACCTTCTATAGGCTGCAAAAATAAGGTAGGATTTTAACATTATATCAACATCT
>JAHEEX010000198.1 GCA_024640465.1 Sphingobacteriales bacterium
GATAAGCCAATTGAAAGTGTACCTGTCTTTTGACTTAGCCAAGCCATTCAAATCATTTTCCGTTAACAATCCCAATCTGCATTAGCATATGAAGAAATCGCTGACCATCCCCAAAGACCCAGTATATCCACCCGGAATGGACTGGCTGAAACTTCGACGCGAAGGTATCAGGCATATAGAGCAATTGGGTTCGGATATCTGGACGGATTATAATTTACACGATCCGGGTATAACACTCATGGAGGGTTATTGTTATGCGGATACTGATCTTTCAAACCGCGCCCATCTGAATCCGGCAGATTTGTTTGCTGGCGGTGATGAAAAATCTTTTTTCACGGCAGCCGAAATCCTTTCAAGCAGACCAGTAACGGCATTGGATATACGCAAAATACTGATTGATATACCCGGTGTAAAAAACGCCTGGGTGGAACAACTGGAAGATGCAGAAGTCAGGTTCATGTTCATCAATCCTTTATCTGACGAATTGATCAAAAGCACTCTTGAACCACTGCACCAAAAGATCACCCCAAATTCAGGGGAACTTGAATTTCCTGGACGTTATCCCCGTACTGACAAAAATATTACCAGCTTCCTGGAGGGAATTTATAAATGCCAGACAGAAAAAGAGAAAGAAAAAGCCAGGTCTAATTTCAGGACCTTAATGATCAATATGATCAAAGATGACTTCCCATTCGACGAAGAAATGAAGAAGGCAATGCTTGTATATATGGCGGTTAACTACTTTCCCGAGCTGCTGAATTTTATTGATGAAAAAATGGGCTCAGCCAGCGCCTCCGATACAGGCCGAATTAAATTGATGGCTATTGCTACAGAACTTCGGATACTTAACGAAAATTTCGGGAATGAAAATTTCGAATACGACTGGGCCAGGAAGATCGGCGGAACCCCTGCAAAAACAATCCTGGAACTGATTGGCGAAAATATTTTGCTTAGCAATTTCATTTACGGCGAAACTTTTCTAAACCTGCTCCTGGCGGGCAGTCTGCGTTCTACTGCTGTGAAAGAAGATGCCACCAGACCTGAATTTAATCTATTCGTCCCTCAAGGCATTTATGCTGTTACGCTTCTGCTGGATTCCAGCAGGTCGGGAGAAGAAAAAGATATTATTGATGAAGCACTTCAACGGCTACATGCTGCCAGGAACCTTGGAGAAGATTTTTCTCCTAACATACTTATCGCAGAAAAAATCAAAATGGGAATTGACCTTAAACTGGACATCGATCCGGAATTTGATTTGGAGGAAGTGATGTCTGCTGTATACAATTCCATCACCCAATACCTGGCGCCAAATATTCCTTTTTACAGCCTCGAAGAAATGATGAACCGGTTTGCCGTGTTTGAGATAGATAATGAAGTGCTTGCCGACTTGCAGGATTCGCTGGTGCCTGATGAAATCCCTGAAGAGCTATCTGAACTTACCGGTAAGATTTTTGTGGGTGAGAATGATTTCAAAAAAGCCATCGATGGCATTATCGCTAGTGATGCCTCTGAAGAATATTACGGAGATATATTCATCCTCTCCAAAAAGCATTATGACTCTGATCCGGTTTTCCGTGGACCCATCCTGGAACATGGTTTCATTGATGATACAGAGTTGCTCGCCGCTAAACCGCGACAGACAGTATTCAAATCTGATTTATATACTTTGATCTCTGCTATTGAAGGTGTAAGGGAAATCGAAATGCTTGAAATTTTTAAATGCGATGAGCCAGATAAACGGAGAGGTAACTGGTGCCTTGCTTTTGATTGCCGATGCCTGCCGGAACTTGAAATGTCTTGCTCCACTTTCCGCATCATGTACAATGGCAGAACCATTGAAGTGGACAAGGAAAAATTACAAGATTTCATGGATGCCCATCCCGAAAAAGATTCCAAACAGAATCGAAAGGGATTGCTTGACCTAAAGATTCCTGCTGGCCGGCCCCAACCGGAACTCGCAGAATATACCAGCATACAGGAAGACCTTCCCCGCACATATAAAGTAGGCAGCACGGGTATTTCTACAAGAGAAACCATTTTAAGACAGGCACAGGCAAAGCAACTGAAGGCCTATATACTTTTCTATGACCAATTGCTCGCCAATTACCTGGTTCAATTGGCCAATGTCAAAAATCTGTTGTCGGTAAATGCCGGAGAGCCCGAAAGTTTTCAGCCACTGTATGATGTTCCGGGTATCAGCGACCTCTTGCTTGATTATGCGCTGGGTGAAGATTGGGAAGCCTTCAAGGCCGATAAAGAAAATGCATATATCAAAGTTTTAAAACTACTCGCAGAAGGCAATGAAACAGATAAAAAAATATTCCGAAGCAAGGTACTCGATTACCTGTTGGCCAGGTTTGGTGAACATTACGATGATGCAACGGAACAGCTGTTCCGGATTGAAAAACCAGTCGATCAGCTAAGCGTTGGGGATTATGTTGAAAACCTTGACAAAATCATACTTGGCAAACAAAACCTGTTACGCAATATTCCCTCACTGGGCCGCGAGCGCGCTTCCAGCTTCAATTATCATTCGGATCAGCTCACCCAGCAAACCTACTGGAACACTTTAAATAATGAGGGGGTAAAAAGAAGGGTATGTGCCTTGCTGGGCATTGAGAATGCTACCCGCCATACCATCACCTGTGAACCGACATTCGTGGTTGAAGTTGGCGCCGTAAGAAACCCTGGCACTAACAATACAACAAGAAATAAATTCGAATTTTACATCAAATCTGATGCTCAAAACAATCAGCGTCTTTTAGTCAGCACAAACAAATTCACTTCTATTGAAACAGCAGAAAAAGCCAGTCTCGATTTCCTCGAAATGGCCGTTGAAAAATCAGGATACGGTATAGCCGAAGATAGGCTACTGGGATTCTGGGCAAATATTCCGGAAGCGGAACGAACCACTGACAATGCAATGATGCTCGAGCCAAAGGAAAATCCCGATAACCTAGAACAACGCCTGAAAAACCTTGTGAATATGGCTTCGGGGAATTGTGAAGACGACAGTTTTCACATAATTGAACACTTGTTGCTAAGACCAAGAAACGACGCATATACCGAGATACTCAGACCGATGATCTGTTGTCCGGAAAATCTCGAACTGATGGATCCTTATTCGTTCTGGGTAACTGTAGTTCTACCGGAATGGACCAGCAGGTTCAATAAGAAAAACCCGCAAAGAAAAGAAGCCTTCAAACAACTCATTGGCCGTGAAATGCCCGCTAATCTAAGCATCCGGTTTTGTGTTCTTTCGAGGGAATCCATGTTCCGATTCGAAAAATCTTACAATAACTGGCTTAAGATACTTTGTTCGGTTGACCAGGAAGGACTGGCAGCTGCAACAGATGAACTGGTGCAAATGATGAACAGCTGGGATGATTCAAACATCGAATATTTCTAATCTTTATCAAGCATGGAAAATCAAATCGATACATGTATAACGGGCTATGGTGTTATCTGTGGCGCAGAAGTACAGGTTAACCCGGATTGCTCTGTCGAATTGTTGGAAGGAACACTCGTCTTTCCCGACGGCAATATTGTACATACTCCAAAAAAGTTGTTCCGCTATTATATCCAGCCGGACAAAATCCAAAAAGACCTGCTTAAAGCTATCCTGGCATTCCTGGATTTCCCAAAAAACCAAGATGCCAAAATGGAATTCTTCTTACTTGCTGATGAAACGGCCGACCCGGGCATCATTGACGCACTAAAACAACAGCATCCAAACGACATACCCGAAACCAACCTCATGCACAACAAAATCCTGCTGGCACTGTCACTGCATGATTCAAGCGGTTCGAGAGGTATTTTTTTTATACTGGTTTCACGTGATGCTTTAGCCAAAGTGAAAGGAATCGAAATTCCGTCAGGTTCTGATAACCAGGGCCTTTTCACCAGACCGATTATGCGGAAAGAAGTTGACCTGGTAACCATTGATGAATTTCTTCGGCCAGTTCTCAAATTGCCAGTGCTAACCCTACCCCGTTTCGGATATAAAACGCTGGCCATATCACTGCCCTCAATGGGACTTGTAGAGGGAAACCTCCAGTTTCCGCTGGAAAAAGTTGACAATTATGCACAGATTTTCTTTGAGTATAAAAGCATTGTAGACGATTATATCGAGGAATTTCGAAATGCACTAGACCTGCTGCATAAATATTTTGGCCCGGTGCTTTCGCATAAAGGCAATAAATACCTGTCCAGGTACAGAAAAATCCTAATGCTGAAACTGAAAATGTTTTATGAGGAGGGTGAGCATTTGTATTATATGCAATATTTCTATGACTGGCTGCGAGATCTCACTTTAGCCTATAATGAGATCGTCCTTAAACTTTCCATATTCAAGTCGGGCTGCCCATGTCAGGAAATTTCAACCGTTGAAGGGTTAAAAGCAAGCATCCTTATGCTTGGTCCAGTACTGGGAGGAAGATCAACTTATCAACCGCTGATATTCCGGGAACTAGCAGAGCCAGGAGCTAGAGATAATGATATTCGCGAATTACGATTTCTGCATTGGCGAATGCTGATGATGATTCGTACGTTTGACCTGCCCTTTCTTGGTCTCGAAAAAGTTCTACATGATTCAGGTGATGAGCCTGGCATCGAAGAAAAACTGGACTCCTCCAACTACTGGGAATACTTTAACAGCCAGCTGATTGACCTGGCCGAAAATGAACCCAATTGGCTCCCCATTAAGTTTACACCCTCCGGAACCAGCTGTGGTAAACTGGAGAATATGGCAATCCCATATTATTATCCGCTCGACAGCAATAGCATCTATTCCCTTCATCAGTTTTGGCATTATACTGCAACAAAACTAAGGCATACCGATTGTCTGCTCTCATACAATGCCTATGCCGGCGACCCTGAAAAACCATCCATTGATACAGTTAACGACAGTTATACAAACCGGATCGAAGTAATTCTTCCCCTGGCCTTCAACATTGAACCTTATCCCTGCCTTCGCCCGGAAGGGCATATTGGCAAAAGATTGACCATTTTAAAAGATGGGGCTGTCATTACAGGCTTTTATTTTAAAAGTTTCGGACTCCGCGAATACCTGGATAAGTACAATATCTGTGTGGATGTCATTGCCATAGGACTACCAGGAGGAGAACAAGACCTCAGTCTTAAGCTGCTTCTAGGTCTTGAACATCGGCCGGTATGTTCACAGGGCCATAGCCTGGTGCTGTTTTACGTTGATTCAGATACAGAGCAGATCGAATTGGCTGAATGCACAAAGGATGTAAGGCCGGAAATCTCTCAATATACTGTCGTGGCGGATTTCATACTTCCTTTCAGGATTGAATGCTGTAAAGTAACCGGTGTCAATTACATTCCACTCGTTTCTCAACCTGTATTATGAGTATCCGGAACCAGACACATAGTATTGAATCGATGAAAGTGGAAGTGGTTACCAGCAACCCGAAATCATCACTACAGTTGCAGCGGGAGCTGGGTTTCCAGTTGCACACCAATGGCTTCATGCGAAAATTACAGGATACACTTGATGCATTGGTGCCTGACGGGGAACAGCTTGACATTGATTCAATATCATTGAACCTTTCCACAAAAAGTAACGAAAGTATTACTGAACAATTGGTAAAGGCATTGAAGCAGGAGATTAATGATAAAATCAAAAGCGGGACTACGCATGGTGTTCTCAAAAAGAGCAGCTCTGCATGGAGAGAGGAAGTCTTCTTTTTTTTCCTTAAATATGGAACCTTTCCCGCTGCTGTGTCATCACTTCTCAGGCTGGAAACGATTGATAAAATTCATTCATTGCCAGAAAATACTGATCCGAATGTCAAAACCCTGATGATTGAAAATGCAAAAAAACAACCCCTTATTTTAAAAAGAATTTTTTATAGCCTTCGTGCCGATCGCATGAAAATATTCATGAAGAACATTTTTGATTTCAGTGAAGATTTTTTCAATGATGTGTTTCAAAAAAATAATGAAATTCCTACCAGAACATTAACAAGGAATGATGTTTCTATCTGGCAAAGTATTCTTTCACTGGCTGCAACCGGAGATAATGAACATATCATTCTCGCTAAGCTGCAAATGAAAAAAATACCGCCAGATGCTGATCTCATGCTTCGCACAATGGAATTTTCGATTCCTGAAACAGCTAACATTAAAACAAAAGATTCTTTTACTGAAGAAGTTGACCGAAATGGACTCAGGGTTAACAATGCCGGCATCATTTTGCTTTGGCATGCCTGGGGAAATTTTTTCCGCGAATCAGGATGGGTAGAGGAAAAGTCGTTCAAAGACGAAGATGCAAAACAAAAAGCCATTTTGCTTTTACACTATGCCACATTCAATCAATCTCCGTTTGTTGAAGACGAACTTGTGCTTAACAAACTCATGTGTAACTGGCCTCTCAATGAACCTGTTGACCCTGGTTTTTATCCGGGTAAGGAAGAGATAGCATCCGCAGAAAGAATCATTGACAATTGGCTCAAAGCCTGGAAGCCGGAGAGACATTTTTCCCGGGACTGGTTCAGGCTTTCCTTCCTGCAAAGAGGAGGAGTATTAAAGCAAAGGCCGGATGGGAACTGGAACCTTGAGGTCATGAAAAAAACAGAAGATATTTTAATTGACAAACCATCCGTGATCAGGTATGCATGGATGGATAAAATCATTTTCATACAATGGTAGCATAACCTAATAAGGTATAATGAACCACACTGGCACCCCTACATCGCCTGCTAAGGGCCTCAAAGCAGGGAAACTTTTCCGCAAGGAAGAGAAGGGATTGCTACGTACCGCAAAACAACAGGAAACTCAGCCTTTTTTTTCTGGCAAATTATCCCGGAAGGAATCAGCCGTACATCATGATGATGACCCGGTGATTCGGTCGATGTTCATCCCAGGCATCCACCTATCCCCTGAAAATGACATGGTACAGTCTAAATGTGCCGAATGTGAACAGGAAGAAAAATCACTCCAAAAAAAGCCTGAAGAAAAAGAAATGCCTGGTGTCATACACCGGCTTTGCGATGATTGCGCCAATGAAATAAATCATCAAAGCAAAGAGGAAGAAATACAGAAAAAGCCGGCAAGTGCGGAAGAAAACAAACATACCACAACAAAGGAAATTCAGCCCAAACAGGGATCCTTAACCAACTCAGAAAGCAGGCCTTCTGACCTGCAACGCTGTTCTTCCTGCGGGTCTCCTTTTCAGGTGATACAACCAGCACTGAAGGTAGGATCTCCTGATGATCCCTTTGAGAAAGAAGCTGACCGCATGGCGGAAAATGTGATGC
>JAHEEX010000041.1 GCA_024640465.1 Sphingobacteriales bacterium
AACAAGCTTTTGGTCATGTATATTACTTTAGACTACTCAAAAATAACCGTTCCGGCTTGAAAAACCTATCAGAATATGGCGATTTTGAAAAGGAATTGTTTGATTTTAACATTTCTTCCTTTGAGGACAAGGCTTTGGACAGTTTTCATTTCCAATATCGGGAGAATTCGGTTTACCGGCAATATGTAGATTTGATAGGTATTTCGCCTTCCTCTGTTAAAACGGTTCAGGATATCCCTTTTTTGCCGATAAGGTTTTTTAAATCACACCGGGTTGTAGCAGGTCAGTGGGAGCCTGAAAAAATTTTTGAAAGCAGCGGAACAACCGGTACAACAAATAGTCTACATTTTGTAAAGAGTCTTGACTTATATCGAGCGAGTTTCTTAAACGGTTTTTTACAATCCTATGGTGATCCTAAGGATTGGTGCATTATCGCTTTGCTGCCCTCTTATCTGGAGCGACAGAATTCGTCACTTGTTTTTATGGCGGAAGAGTTGATAGCTTTATCGGTGCATCCGGACAGTGGGTTTTATCTCAACCAGTTTGACGTATTAAGTGATACGCTGTTGAAGCTTGAACAACAAGGGCAGAAGACAATTTTGCTTGGGGTAACTTTTGCCCTGCTCGATTTTTCGGAATCACACCCCATGAAACTCAAACATACATTAATAATGGAGACCGGGGGTATGAAGGGAAGGAAGAAGGAGATGACTCGGGATGAGGTGCATGGGCAATTGAAGCAGCAGTTTGCCGTCAGTTCGGTTCATTCTGAATACGGCATGACGGAACTTTTATCCCAGGCTTATTCAAAAGGGGGTGGTATGTTGGTATCACCGCCCTGGATGAAAGTGATTTTAAGGGCCGAAGATGATCCGCTTTCGGTCAGAAATAAGGCTGGTTCAGACCTGAGTTCTGGTTTGATCAATATTATCGATCTGGCAAATCGGTATTCCTGTTCATTTATTGCGACAGAGGATCTTGGTGTAATGCATGCTGATGGAAGGTTTGAGATAGTCGGTAGGTTGGATAACAGTGATTTGAGGGGGTGTAGTTTGCTGTTGGGTGGTGGCATTTGAGCAGGATTCCGGGGATTTTAAGGATTGGCAGGATGGATTAAAATGAATTTCAAGAAATAGCCAGGTTATCACCTTCATCTATAGGTTTCCAATCTATAGGTTTCCAAAACCCCCGTAGGTTTCCAAAACCCCCGTAGGTTTCCAAAACCCCCGTAGGTTTCCAAAACCCCCGTAGGTTTCCAAAACCCCCGTAGGTTTCCAAACCCCCCGTAAGTTTCCAAAACCTCCATAGGTTTCCAAAACCCTCCAAGGGTTTCCAAAACCCTCCAAGGGTAACCCTACCCTCCAAGGGTAACCCTACCCTCCAAGGGTAATTTAAACTCCCGAGGGGTAAAAACTTTGCGGTTTAGCTTTCTCAGTGTAATTTCCTTTTTTACATTTTAGATAAACTAATTCCCAATCCAACTGCCCGATAGACCCATTTTATTCTTTTATGAAATATTTACTTGGAATTGATATTGGATCCTCTTCTGTTAAAGTATCCTTGCTCGATATCGCCACCGGAAATGCTGTCGCTGGCGCATTCTCCCCTTCAATTGAAATGGCAATACAATCACCGGTGCCTGGATTTGCAGAACAGAATCCGGATTCCTGGTGGGAAGAACTGATAAATGCATCCAGGAAATTACACGCTATACATAGTTTTTCCGGAGATGAAATATCTGCTATTGGTATTTCTTACCAAATGCACGGTTTGGTAGCGGTTGATAAAGAAGGGAAGCCGGTGTGCCCATCAATTATTTGGTGCGATGGAAGGGCGGTACAAACTGGAAATGAAGCATTTCTGGCCCTGGGCGAAAAATTTTGTCTCGAGCACTATCTAAATTCACCTGGAAATTTTACCGCTTCAAAACTGAAATGGATTAAAGAAAATCAACCAGATATCTACAAAAAGATCCATAAAATCATGTTACCTGGCGACTATATCGCATTTCGGTTAACTGGTGTAATGGCAACAACTATTTCCGGATTATCAGAGGGTATTATGTGGGATTTTACCAGGCAGGATATTGCAACTGAACTCCTGGAGTATTATGGTATTGATCAAAATGTGATACCTGCGATTGTACCACAGTTTGGCGAACAAGGCAGGGTATCTGTCACTGCCGCTGCAGCATTGGGGATAAAAGCGGGTATACCTCTATGTTATCGTGCCGGTGACCAGCCCAATAATGCCTATTCACTTAATGCATTGGAGCCTGGAGAGATTGCCGCAACAGCCGGAACATCTGGTGTGGTTTATGGGGTAACCGATAAAACAACTTATGATCCACAATCCAGGGTTAATACATTTGTTCATGTAAACCATCAGCAATCAGCACCCAGGTCCGGCATTTTGCTTTGTGTAAATGGAACCGGCAGCCTGAACAGCTGGTTGAGGAAAAATGTGTTCCCGGATATTAATTATGAAAAGATCAATCTACTGGCTGGAGAAATTCAGGTTGGATCAGACGGCGTCCTTTGTTATCCATTTGGAAACGGTGCAGAAAGGGTATTGGGAAATGCTGATCAGGGAGCCTGGCTGGAAGGTCTTCAGTTTAATCGGCATGACCGGCGGCATATGGCCAGGGCAGCACAGGAAGGTATTGTTTTCGCTCTCCAATATGGCATGGAAGTGATGCAGCAAATGGGAATGGATCTGAAAACCATTCGGGCGGGGCATGCCAATATGTTCCTCAGTGAAATTTTCGCAAACGCTTTTGCCAATACAGCAGGCTGTACGGTTGAACTTTATAATACCGACGGAGCTCAGGGGGCTGCCAGGGCAGCAGGCGTTGGTGCCGGAGTATATAAATCATATACAGAAAGTTTCATTGGCATGAAGAAAATTAAATCTTATGAACCTGATAAAGAAAATATGGAACGTTACGATGATGCGTACTCGAAGTGGAAGAAGGGTTTACAAAAACGAATGTCAAAGGATTAATTGATTTATTAGAAATTTAATTCTATCTGTTTGAATCAGAAGCCGGGAAATACTTTTTTCAGTTCCGGGAATTCGGTTAAACTACTAACAAGTTTTTGACAAAGCCATTTTTTTAAGTTTAAATTATTCCCGGTTCGTTAACTTTAAGGGCAATATAAATTGTGATTAAACCCAGCATAACAAGTTAAAACAACATATCATGGCAATTACATTAGGGCATAAAGAATACTTTCCCGGAATCGGACAAATAAAATACGAAGGACCACAATCTGATAATCCGCTTTCATATAAGTGGTATGATGAAAACAGGATTGTGGCAGGGAAGTCAATGAAAGATTTCTTCAAATTCGCTGTAGCTTACTGGCACAGCTTCTGTAATACAGGCGCAGATCCTTTTGGCCCAGGCACAAAGCATTTCCCATGGGATACAAATCCGGATGCAATTTTACGGGCAAAAGATAAGATGGATGCTGCTTTTGAATTTATTACAAAACTTGGCGTTCCTTACTATTGTTTCCATGATATTGACCTGATTGATGAAGGTCATTCTATTGCCGAATATGAACATAGAATGCAAGCCATTGTTGAATACGCCGATCAAAAACAAAAAGACAGTGGTGTAAAACTTCTTTGGGGAACAGCCAATGTTTTTTCGAATCCCAGATATATGAACGGGGCGTCAACGAATCCTGATTTTGCCGTTGTATCATGGGCGGGGACACAGGTAAAAAATGCACTTGATGCCACCATAGCACTGAAAGGTGAAAACTATGTTTTCTGGGGCGGTCGCGAAGGATATATGACATTACTGAATACGGATATGAAGCGTGAGCAGGAGCATCTTGCCCGTTTCCTCCATATGGCAAAAGATTACGCCAGAAAGAATGGTTTTAAAGGAGTTTTCTTCATTGAACCTAAACCCTGTGAGCCTACAAAACACCAATATGATTTTGACAGTGCTACAGTTATTGGATTTCTCCGTCATTTTGGTTTGGATAATGATTTTAAGATAAATGTGGAAGTGAATCACGCAACGCTCGCCGGGCATACATTTCAGCATGAACTGCAGGTTGCTGCAGATGCAGGTATGCTTGGCAGCATGGATGCCAATCGTGGTGATGCACAGAACGGATGGGATACTGATCAGTTTCCGATGAATCTAAATGAACTCATTGAATCGATGCTAATCATCCTTGATGCAGGCGGATTTTCAGGTGGCGGTGTCAATTTTGATGCTAAAACAAGAAGAAACTCTACTGATCCTGCAGATCTTTTCCATGCTCATATTGGAGGAATGGATGCTTTTGCAAGGTCGTTGATCGTAGCTGATAAAATAATGACAAATTCACCCTATAAGAAATTCAGAAAGGACCGGTACGCTTCATTCGACAGTGGAAAAGGAAAGGAATTTGAAGATGGCAAACTCAAACTTGAAGAGCTTCGTGATTTTGCACTAAATTATGGTGAACCTGAGCAAATCAGCGGAAGGCAGGAATGGTTGGAGAATATCATCAATAATCATATCTAAAGAAAAACGGCGTGAGGTAATAGATAAAAGATAATTGGTATTCGGAAATAAGAGAATAATATAAAATAACCTCAATTTGTTTCATAAGATTCCAGGTGTTTTTTACAGGCGTCTTTTTGGAATGAAATAACATTATATGCTACAAAAATTATTTTTTTTAATTTTCTCTTGTTGCTTTTTGGTGAATGTGAACGCACAGCAAGCCAGCCTTGTTTTACATAACGCTAAAGTGTACACTGTAAATTCTGCTCAACCTGAAGCAGAAGCGATCGCTATCGCCGGTGATAAGATCATTTTTGTTGGGAAAAATGATGATGTTAAGAAATACATCACCGCTTCAACGGAAGTTATTGATTGTGCCGGGAGATTTGTTTTACCAGGATTGATTGAAGGACATGGTCATATTCACGGTATGGGCGCATCGCTCATTTACCTGAACCTGATGAAAGTGAAAAACTGGGAAGAGATTGTTGCGCTTGTTGCCGATGCTGTACAAAAAGCTAAACCAGGTGATTGGATAATAGGCAGGGGCTGGCACCAGGAAAAATGGGATCATACACCGGAAAAGAATTTCCTTGGCTATCCTTATCATGAAGAACTGGATAAAGTGTCTCCGGTAAACCCGGTTTTGCTTACACATGCGAGTGGCCACAGCAGTTATGTAAATGCCGTGGCATTGAAACTTGCAGGTATAACGGAAAAAACGCCTAATCCCACTGGTGGTGATATTGTAAAAGATACCAGCGGAAATTTAGTAGGTGTTTTGGAAGAAAGGGCACAATCGCTGGTGAATAAACCGTATACTGAATGGGTAAACAAACGGCCGTTGGAAGAACGTAAACTGGAATGGCAGAGAAGTATTTTTTTGGCCGAGCAGGAATGCCTTCGAAATGGTGTAACCAGTTTTGTAGATGCGGGTTCATCATTTGAGCAGGTTGCCTGGATGAAAGAACTTGCACAGGCCGGGCGGTTGAATATCCGTCATTGGCTGATGGTCAGAAGTGGTATTCAATCTTTGAAGGAAAATGAAAGAGTTTTTCCGATCCTGAATGAAGGGAAGGGGTTTCTCACTGTCAGGGCACTTAAGGTGTCGCTGGATGGTGCACTCGGTTCCTATGGAGCTTGGCTGCTGGAGCCATATTCAGATCGAAAGGATTTCTACGGGCAGAATACTTTTTCTATACCTGAGCTAAAGCAAATTGCAGAATTCGCCTGGCAGAAAAACTTACAGTTATGCGTACATGCCATTGGCGATAGGGCAAACCGGGAAACCATTGATATCTTTTCTGAACAAATTAAAAAGAACCCTGCAAAAGACCATCGCTGGCGGATTGAACATGCTCAGCATGTAAATCCTGCCGACATACCTCGATTCAAGGAATGGAACATCATTGCTTCCATGCAGGGAATTCATTGTACCAGTGATGCTCCTTTTGTTTATAAACGCCTGGGCGAGAAGCGTGCAGAAGAAGGTGCCTATATGTGGCGGGCTTTCCTGGATGCAGGTGTACTGGTAAATAACGGTACTGATGTACCAGTTGAGGATGTTGACCCTTTTGCCAATTTTTATGCTTCAGTTACCAGGAAATTAAAGGATGGTAGTAGTTTCTTTCCCGCACAGAAAATGACCCGACAGGAAGCATTGTATTCTTATACATTGGCTAATGCAAAGGCAGCTTTTGAAGAAAAAGAAAAAGGTTCTCTTGAACCTGGAAAATTTGCAGATATCATCATGCTTTCAGAGAACCTGATAAGTTGTCCGGATGAGTCAATACAACAAACTAAAGTACTCATGACTGTTGTTGGCGGGAGAGTAAAATACAAACCCTGAATTCAATCTTATTTTATGCATTTGATTATCAGTACTGATTTTGAAGAAATGTCCGGAACAGCAGCGGAAGACTTTCTTTTTACGCTTGAAAAAATTTCCAAACCTGTAATTTGTTTGCCTTCGGGGAAAACACCGGTAATTTTTCTGCGTAATATGAGAAATTATTTTAGTCGCCATGAAAAACACCCTGATTGGTATTTTATCGGCCTTGATGAATGGGTGGGGGTTGGCCAGGATGTAAAGGGTAGTTGCAGGCAATTTTTTGATGAGCATTTATTCAAACCCTTAGGGATACCCGAAGAAAGGATTTCTTTTTTTAATGGAATTGCTGAAGATCTGGAAGCGGAATGCAGGAAAGCCGAAAGGTTTATCGATGCACATAAAGGGATCGACATCATGGTGCTGGGCATTGGCACAAACGGACACCTGGGCCTTAATGAACCTGGGTCCGATCCTGAACTTCGAACGCAAATAAAAGGGCTTAGCGAATCTACCATGGTTGCCGCGAAAGATTATTTTGATGAACCGAAGGATGTAAAACAGGGTATTACACTTGGCTTAAAAACAATGCTCGAATCAAAAACCGTTTTTTTAATGGCCAGTGGCGAATCAAAATCTGATGTAATCAAAGCAGTGGTTGAAGGCCACGTAACTCCTGACATACCAGGTAGTTTCCTTCAGGGACATCCAAATTGCTTTGTATATATGGATGAAAAAGCAGCTTCTAAATTAGATTGAAGTAATCGCGAACAAGTTTTTAAATAGTAGTAACAACTGGCATTAGCCCGGTTACTTCAAGCCATTGTTTCTTTTCACTGCTTTCAAATGCTAATTCGATCATGCGGATAACATTATATCCCTGGCTGGGTGTTTCAGTTAGTGGTTCTCCCAATCTGATGGCCTTATAGAGGTTTCGGTAGTAATCACCGAAGTCGCCCTTTAAGGAAGTTAACTTTTCTCTAATAACCTGCACGTTTATTTCGGTATGGATTAGTCCATATTGCTCTTCTGGTTCATAACACCATTCTTCCCCTACGGGCAATTCCCCTGCCTTTAGTCTTTCTTCCTGCGGATCTTCACCACTTTTTATAAATGACCCTTTGGTTCCATGTAGTTGATACCGGGGGCCCATTTCACGTACAAGCATAGACGAATGAAGCGTCACTTTTAGAAAACCATAATCGAGTTGGATATCAAAATAATCATCAACCTTTGAATAGGGTTTTTGCATCCGGATATCAGCCAGTATATTTTTTGGAAAGCCGAATAATACCAATGACTGGTCAATAAGATGGGAGCCGAGATCATATAAAACACCACTTCCTGGTTGCGGTTTTTCGCGCCAAAGTCCGTATGTGCGGGGATCAGGCCGGTAACGATCGTAATGAGCAGTGAAAGTATGTAAATCTCCAAGCAATTTCCTGCCGAGGATATCTTTCATTGTAAGGAAATCTGCCACGTACCTCCGGTTATGATATACCGAGCAAATACGTTTATGCATTTCAGATAATTCTACCAGGTAGCGGGCTTCTTCAGCTATATTAGTGAATGGTTTTTCCACCACAACATGCTTGCCTGCTTCCAGTGCGGCTTTAGCAAATGGGTAATGTGTTTCGTTGGGGGAGGTGATGACAATCAGTTCAATGTTTGGATCGGAAACCAGGCTTTCAAAGTCGCGGTAAGTTTTTACCCAGGGGTATTTTTCTTTAGCCTGGTCAGTACTCCTTTCAACCACCGCATTTAGATTAAATTCCGGAAGGGTAGTAAGAAAAGGGGCATGAAAGGTTTTGGAGGAAATACCAAAGCTGACTAAGCCGGTTTGGATTGGGGTGATGCTCATTGTGGGAACTTTGCATAAAAATAGAGCAGGATTTTGAGGATTTGATGGATTGGTAGGATGGATTGGTGGATTATTTAAAAACAATTGATATCCAGAACCCCTGTAGGTTTCCAAAACCCCTGTAGGTTTCCAAAACCCCTATAGGTTTCCAAAACCCCTATAGGTTTCCAAAACCCCTATAGGTTTCCAAAACCTCCCTAAGTTTCCAAAACCTCCCTAGGTTTCCAAAACCCCTGTAGGTTTCCAAAACCCCTATAGGTTTCCAAAACCTCCCTAAGTTTCCAAAACCCTAGTAGCTTTCCAAAACCTCCATTGGTAACCCACCCTCCAAGGGATTTAAATTCTGGAAAATGTAAGAATGCTGAATAAATGATTGTAATTAATAAGTTTTGACAAAGAAATTTATGAAAATCGACATATTCTTTTCTTCTTGAATTAATTTCAATTTATATACCGGCTTCTTTAAATCAAGTTAAATCATAATGTTTAATTACATAAGCTCATTTAAAATGAAAAAAACCGGTTCGCTGATAATAGCGGCATCTTTCGTTATTTTTTCTTGTAAATCAGCCATTGAAAAAAAAGATCAGCCTGATGCAACAGGTAAATCAAATCCAACGGTTGCCTCTGTAACTGTGCAATTGGGTTCTTGGGCTGATGCCCCTCGCCAAAGGATTGAATCATGGGTAAAAGAAGTTACTGATTCAAATTCCCCGAAATTCATCCCGGTCGCCGACAGGATTGCCGTATTTGACAACGATGGAACACTTTGGCCGGAACAACCTGTTCCCAGCCAGGCCATTTTTGCGATGGATAACCTGAAAGCCATCTCCGTTTCTCACCCTGAATTTCAAAAAGATCCTGTTTTGAAAGGAGTACTCATGGGCGATTTGGGGCCGATGAAAAAAGAAGGTGTAAACGGCCTGCTTAAACTGATAAGCGCCAGTCATAATGGTCAGTCCGAAGAAACGTTTAATTCAGCTGTACGGAATTGGATCGATACTGCAAGAGACCCCAAATTCGGCAAACTGTATAAAGAAGTTATTTATCAGCCCATGGTGGAATTGATGTCTTATCTCCGGACAAATGATTTTAAAACATTTATCGTCAGCGGTGGAGGGGCAGATTTCATGAGGGTTTGGAGCGATGAAGCATATGGCATACCTCCATACCAGGTTATTGGCAGTTATGGGGAACTGAAATATGAAGTTAGAGATGGGAAACCCATAATCACTAAATTGGCCGGAGAGGTATATGTGGATGATAAAGCCGGTAAACCGGTGGCCATTCATCGGTTTATCGGTAAGGTGCCCGTTTTTTGTGGTGGCAATAGCGATGGAGATCAGGCCATGATGCAATACACGCAGGGAAGTAAATATTCCAGCTTAAATCTGATTGTTCATCATACAGATAGCACCCGCGAATACAAGTACGATCTTAAAACCCTTAGTGGTCATTTGGAATCAGCACTGGTCGAGGCTAAAGAAAAAAACTGGCTCGTAATAGATATGGCAAATGACTGGAAAAAGGTTTTTTCTTTTCAATAAAGTTTGAATATTATATTTTAATATGAATTATTATATGTCAAATAAATCAGGTTGTATGAAAAAATGCATACGTTTTTTTGCAGTGGTAATCATTTTTTGTTTTTGCTCCAAGAATGGTTTTTCCCAACATCAGGAAGAAAGTAAAGAACCATTTCGGCCAGAACATTGGTTAAGTATTGTAATCAGCCATGCCCATGTATTTCAGGGTAGGGATATTGACGGTAATAAGAAAGTACTCTCACTCCCATCATGGGGATTGGATTATACATACCAGTTTAAGCCAAAATGGGGAATCGGTTTGCACACCGATATCATTACAGAAACTTTTGAAGTGGAAAAGCACCTGGAAAGTGGGGGAGATGCAGTGGTAATAGAAAGAACTAACCCAATTGCGCCTGCATTGATGGGAATCTATAAGCCAAATGAACACTGGGCGTTTTTAATTGGTGCAGGTGTGGAGTTTGCCAAAGAAGGAAACTTTTTTTTGAACCGGGCTGGTGTTGAATATGGGGCGGAATTACCTAAAGGATGGGAGGTATTTGGTAGCTTGAGCTACGATTTTAAATGGAATGCTTATGATACTTGGATTTTAGGTTTGGGTATTGCTAAACGACTAGGTTGGAAAAAACATGCGACCGCATCTGAAAAAGATTAATTTTCAACAGAATACAGTATTTTTTTTGAAACATTTATATTAGATTGATTTTTACTTTTTGCATTACTGATGGCAATATCATATATCACCTTACCGGGCTATTTTCTGCAAAAAAAATGGCCCTTTTTGTTTCTAACGTTGATGACTTTGCTATGCAGCCTTTCCGGTAAATCTCAGCATGACTCCCTTGTGCTGAAAAATAATAATATCATCGTAGGGGAATTAAAATCCCTGAAGAATGGGATCATAACTATTGAAACCGATTATTCTGATAAAGATTTCCTGATTGAATGGTCTGGTGTGAAAGAAATTTATTCGAAAACCAGATTTTTACTTACGCTTAAAAACGGAACAAGAATAACGGGCTATATTGTTTCTGAGGAAGAAGGTAAAAAATTAAAGATCATTGAAGACAGTGATTCCGAAATGATCACCACTTTGGAAGACCTGGTTTTTTTAAAGGAACTGGATAACAATTTCTGGGGCAGGGTTAAAGCAAATGTCGACCTCGGCTTAAATCTTACCAAAGCCAATAATTTGAAACAATTCAATGTAAGTGGCAAGCTTGGTTATATTGCAGACAAGTGGTCCTCCGATGCTAATTTTAACCTTCTTCGTTCAAGCCAGGATAGTGTGAATGCAACTAAAAGAACAGATGCAAGTCTGAACTTAGTTTATTATCTGCAGCATGCCATGTTTATATCATCCTCAGTTAATTTTTTATCAAATACAGAACAGGCCCTGAAATTAAGGACTACTGGAAAATTGGGTTTTGGTAAATTTTTTATCCAGACAAACAGGGCATATTGGGGAGCGGGTGGAGGATTGAGCTTTAACAATGAATCATTCTTTAATGAAACAGAAGCCAGAAACAGTCTCGAGTTATACCTGGCAACAGAAGCCAAATTATTTGACATTGGTGATTTTAACTTCTATGGTAACTGGTCTGTTTATAAAAGTCTTACAGAGTCCGGTCGTTGGCGTTCAGATTTAACAACAGACGCCAAATATGACCTCCCCCTGGATTTTTACCTTAAATTAAATTTTACGGTTAACTATGATAATCGCCCGGCTATTGTTGGAAATGATTTTGACTATATTTTTGGATTCTCATTTGGATGGAAATTATAAATTTGAAAAGCAACATAGGCTGTACACGCCAATATACATTAGCCATCTTTTCGGTGCATAAATAAATACTATCACTAAGGAATGGGGTAGTTTTTTGACGCATCATCTAATATCAACACCCAATCCTGTCCGTAACCACATGATGGTGGTGTGAATTTTTTCTGACCTTTATTCGATACCTGATCTGCTTTTTTTAATTCACCATTACGTGGATTATACCAGCTTGAATTTAATTTTGTACCACTTATCTTGCCCAGGTTTACAGTAAATGGTTTGCCGGAAGCTGTGTATATAAAAGCGTAATCATTCCCCCGTGTGCCCTGAATTCTTTCTGCAGATCCCAAGTCATTTTCAACAATTAATGACTGATCAGGAACCCTATCCAGTATAGGTCTTGACTCCATTAACTTTCGCACAAATTTCATCTGATTGGCACCAGGTAATTCCATCGCTTCCTGCCAGAATATTTTTGGATTGTTTACCGCTTCACGATAAGGGGAATAAAATTGCCAGATATCATGACAACCATAGGTGTGACCGAACGCACCAGAAAAAAGATCCAGGTATGCATACTTTCTTACATCATAGGCGTTAGATATACCTAGGTCGTTTGCATTAAAGCAAACAGGATGGTCTTCATAAATGGGTTCCCCATCTATAACCGGCCTTATGGGTGTTCGGTTATAGGAAGCAGCTATTTTATCAAATACCCTTGTGTCACGACAATGCCCGTTCTGAAACATATTAAAATCCAGCCAGCTGTCGTTATTGAAATATTCTGCAGCACCCTGCTCATTGGGTTGCGGATGAAAACTCATGAGGGTATTTTCTTTACTGCCTACACCGGCAATTACTCCTTCCGCCATGGCACGCCAGATAGCAAGGTGGGTATCATTCTGAGGGGTGCGGTCTCCGCCAAGTATCCAGATGATATTTTTCCGGCTCTTATAGCGATTCCCTAACCATTGTCCGTAGATCCTTGCATTCTCCGGTGTAAAAATTTCAGGCCCCTTTCCCCAGGATGATTTCCATATTTTATCGCCCCAGGTAGGCAGAAATGCGATTGTTATATTGTACTCTGCCGCTTTATCAATGATGTAATCTACATGTTTGAAATAAGCTTCATTGGGTTGTTTGGGATCATCAAAAAGCAACGGGGTATCGCCATAGGGATTAGGTACATGTAAGCCGTCAAATTCTGCGAGTGCAACAGCCTGCACTACTGTAAAACCCTGTTCCGACCTGCGTTTCAGATAGTATGATGCCTGTTCCCTGTTTAATCTGTGAAACAATTCCCAGGCTGTATCACCCAGCCAGAAAAATGGTGTGCCGTCCTGTTTAACCAGGTAACGCTTATTGGCACTCACTTTTATTTGAGCATTTGCTCCTGACAAATAACAAAAAGCAATCAAAGTAAAGATCAGTTTTTTCATTTGTCTTCTGAATTTTCTTAGCGGTTATTGTATTCTTTCCTGCTCTTTATAAATTTAAATATTAATGATTAAATAAATGAATAATTTACAGAATTGAAGGGATCAATTCTTTCGTTTCCACATCAACCAACAGACAACAGGATTATGACATTTGTTTCAATAAATAAAAAAGCAATTGTATTATTTTCTTCCTTGCTTCTTTTTTTTGCAGGTAACAGTTTGCCTGCCCAGGAAAAAGTATCCTTCAGTGATTTATCTTTTTTTAAAAATCCTGGTCGTAATTGGAGTAATGCTTCAGATGTAAAGTCAAGCCTGACGGCAAAGAATCTTTTCTTCATTAACGGCGGCACAGGGATTTTAGTAAATCAACCAACAGATAATCTTCGTGAAAATCTTTTCACACAATTGGCGCATGGCGATCTTGATATTGAACTAGATTTTATGATGGCCAAAGGTTCTAATTGCGGTATCTATCTGCAAAGCAGGTATGAAGTTCAATTGCTTGATAGCTGGGGTATTTTACATCCTCAGTCGGGTGATAATGGCGGCATTTACGAAAGATGGGACGAAAGCAGGCCTGAAGGACAAAAAGGATACGATGGTCATGCGCCGAGACAAAATGTAAGTCGTGCGCCAGGCCTTTGGCAGCACCTTAAAATCTCTTTCCAGGCTCCCCGGTTTGAAGCGGGAAAAAAAACAATGAATGCAAAGATGTTAAGGGTTGAATTAAATGGTGTGCTCATTCAGGAAAATGTTGATTTGTCCGGACCAACAAGGGCTTCATCAGCTAATGATGAAGTGCCTGAGGCACCCATTATGATTCAGGGAGATCACGGACCTGTTGCATTCAGGAATATGGTAGTTAGTAATTTCAATAAACAAAAACCGGAGATTCATAATTTAGAAACAATATTATACCCTGGCAAATTTGTAGTGAAACCAGATTACGAAAAAATAAAGCCAACTGTAAAGCAACAATCATCAATCATTTCATCTTCATTTTCTGCTGCACCTGCCAATGAATATTTACTCCGGTATAAGGGGAAGATCATTGTAGCAGAAGCAGGGCTCTATCATTTCTATCTCAATACTTTTGGGGGTGGCGGTGCACTTAGTGTTAATGGCATAGAAGTAATCCCTTTCACAAACTGGAACAGTAAAGGAGATATATCATTAAAGCCGGGTGAATACAATATTGATCTTTGCTATTCAAAATATGTTGATTGGGCCAAGCCATCTTTGGTTGTGGATATGGAAGGTCCGGGAATAAGGAGATTTACTTTGTCTGATACTAAGATCCCTTCAATCGAAGAAGCAGACCCTATCGAGGTGAAAGCAAATGGCAATACTATTTTACGGAGTTTTATGGACCTGCCTGCTGGTAGAAGGGTTGTGCATGCTGTAAATGTGGGTAGTGCCGGCAATGTGCACTATACCTATGATCTTGATAATGGCATGATCGTTCAGTTATGGCGTGGTGATTTCCTGGATGCCACACCCATGTGGCACGAGCGAGGTGATGGTTCTTCGAGACCCGCGGGTGCGGTATTATATTTTGGGGCACCTGCTTTTACTTTAAATAAATTGTCAATACCGGATGCCTTGTGGATGAGTGATACAACCGGCGCGGCTTTCAGGGTCAAAGGATATACTCTTGATGAAATGGACAGGCCTGTTTTCAACTATATCATTTATGGGAAAAAGGTAACCGATGCCATCAAAGTACTGGGAGACAATACAGGTATCCAGCGGGAGTTAAAAATTGAACCAGGCCTGGACCTATTGTATGCCAGGATTGCCACCGGGAAATCAATAGAAGAAATTTCTCCAGGGAATTACCTGGTTGACGATAAATCTTATTACCTGAAAATCGAACAAGCAGGTTCTCAAAAACCAGTGATAAGGGAAAAGGATGGCATAAAAGAACTGATCGTTCCAGTTGGTAACGGTGTACGTTACACGATCTTATTTTAATCTTGAAAAATTCATTTTATTGGCATCAATATGAAAAGATACATGTTACATAATCTTAAATATTTTCTGATCGGCATGGTTATTTTTGCTATTGGGCAAAGTTTGTTTGCTCAGGAGCCGGCAAAAGAAGAAGACTTCTTTAAAATAAATAAACTACGCTCACCAGAAGGATTGATCCTGGAAGTTGGAGGCCTGTGTACATTACCCAATGGCGATCTGGCGGTCACAACAAGAAGGGGAGATGTATTTATCGTGGAAAATCCAACTACAAATAAACCTTATTTCAGAAAATTTGCTTCGGGACTGCATGAAGTCCTGGGTGTTGCCTATAAGAACGGATCGCTTTATGTTGTACAACGCGGAGAACTAACCCGGCTTCATGATTCCAATATGGATGGCAGGGCCGATGTATTTGAAACCATTTATTCATGGCCGGTTTCAGGGAATTATCACGAATACAGTTTCGGTCCCAAGCTGGCTCCGGATGGGTCTTTTTTTGTAACGCTGAACCTGGGTTTCCCGGATGCCTGGTGGCACCCGCAGAGTATGGTGCCCTGGCGCGGATGGGCCCTGCATATTTATGATGATGGACGTATGGAGCCATGGGCAGCTGGTATGCGTTCACCATGCGGCATCAGTATGGTCGATGGTGAATTATTTTATACGGATAACCAGGGCGACTGGGTGGCATCAGGCAGCATCATGCCAGTAAAGAAAGGCGCATTCATGGGACATCCATCAAGCCTGGTTTGGAATAAGTTGCCCAATTCCCCTGTTCAACTGACACGGGAACAAATTTTTGCAAAGATCAATCCCCGTATTGAATATGGTCCGGATAGTATACAGGTAAAGCCAGAGAACATCGTGAATGAAAAATTTACGACGGTAGCCGAAATGAAAAAATATTTTCCTGAACTGCAGTTGCCTGCAGTTTGGTTGCCTCATGGTATATTGGGAATCTCCAGTTCTGAAATAGTGAAAATACCAAAAGGACTGTGGGGACCTTTTGAAGAACAGTTGTTGGTAGGAGACCAGGGACAGAGCAAAATCTCCCGTGTCTTCCTGGAAAATATCAATGGTGAATTACAGGGCTGTGCATGGGATTTCCGTGCAGGTTTTCAATCTGGGATCGTGCGTATGTCATGGGCCAATGATGGTTCTTTATTTGTGGGTGAAACAAACAGGGGCTGGGGTTCTGCGGGCGAAGCAAATGAAGGACTGCAAAGACTTGTCTGGAATAACCGGATCCCTTTTGAAATGAGAAAAGTAAAAGCTATGCCCGATGGATTTGAGATTGAATTCACCAAACCCGTGGATCGGAAATATGCAGAAGACCTGGCATCATATAATATCGAAAGTTTTATATACAAATACCAGGCGGTTTATGGAAGTCCGCCTGTAAACAACCAGCAGTGCCAGGTGAAAGGTGTGAAGGTTGCTGCAGATGGAATGTCCGTTCGCCTGGTCGTTTCCAATCTGCGCCGATATTATATCCATACCATTTCGCTTATAGGTATACGTGATAAGGAGAATGCGTATTCGCTGGTGCATACAACAGGCTATTATACCTTGAATAATATTCCGGCGGGTGCAAAACTTTCCATGAGCGAAGTGAGTACAAAAAACAGTTCAAAAGCGATAGCTGCTAAAACAAATACTGCTGTGAAATCGACCTATACATATGAAGAAGTTAAACCGCTGCTGGTAAAATATACTTGCGTAGCATGTCATAATCCCGACAAAAAACAAGTTGGTCCGGGTTTTATTGATATTTCCCGCAGGAATTATCCTGTAGATAAGATCATCCAGCTCATTAAAACGCCACAACCGCAGAACTGGCCAACATATTCAACACCGATGCCACCCATGCCCCAGGTGCCTGCAGCAGATGCAAAGAAGATTGCCCTTTGGATCAATTCACTCCAAACTAAGAAATGAATTTAACCGTAAGGGAACAAAGAAAGCCGGATTGTTTAGATAGAAAATAGCGAAAAGGTTAATTCTTTAGATATTTTCAACCCATCTTGGAGTAAGATTTATTATCTTGCGTCCTTCAAACAGGAAGATTACAAAAGCAAATTCATACAATATTTTACAAGCAAACAACCAATCATGAAAAAATACAGAGCCGGTGTACTGTTCGGAGATGAACTCAGAGCCCTTTATAATGACGCTAAAGAAAATCATTTCGCCCTTCCGGCGGTTAATACCATTGGAACCAATACCATTAATGCAACGCTGGAAACTGCGGCAAAAGTTAACTCACCTGTAATTATCCAATTCTCCAATGGAGGAGCGCAGTTCATAGCTGGTAAAGGAATGCCCAACGATGCATTGCAGGGAAATATCAGTGGTGGTATTTCCGGAGCATTACACATCCATAATGTTGCAAAGTATTATGGCGTACCGGTAGTTTTGCATACCGATCATGCTGCTAAAAAGTGGTTGCCATGGATTAGCGGACTCATTGATGCCGGTGTTGCATATCATAAAGAAAAAGGCCAGCCGCTTTTCAGTTCTCATATGCTGGATCTGTCTGAAGAGCCTATCGAAGAAAATATTGCTACTTCTGTTGAGTTCTTCAAGCGTATGGCACCATTAGGTATGAGTATCGAAATTGAACTCGGTGTTACCGGTGGTGAAGAAGATGGCGTGGATAACAGCGATGTAGAGAATGATAAGTTGTATACGCAACCTCAGCACGTGGCCTATGCATATAAAGAACTCGGAAAAGTTGGTGATTTATTTACCGTTGCCGCCGCATTTGGTAATGTTCATGGAGTATACAGTCCTGGTAATGTGCAATTACGCCCGGAGATATTACATAACAGCCAGGTATTTATCGAGAAGGAATTTAATACCAAACCGAATCCTGTTTATTTTGTATTCCATGGTGGCAGTGGTTCTCCACAGAACCAGATACGCGAAGCAATAAGTTATGGCGCTATCAAAATGAACCTGGATACAGATCTGCAGTGGGCTTATTGGGAAGGCGTGCAGAAGTATTATAAAAAGAATGAAGGTTATCTCCAAAGCCAGTTGGGTAATCCTGAAGGTGCAGATAAACCAAACAAAAAATACTATGATCCACGTGTGTGGTTACGAAAAGGAGAAGAAAGTTTCATTGAGCGACTGGAAGTGGCTTTCAACGACCTGAATTGTATCAACAGAAACGCATAAAAGAAGTCCCGCATCATGCGGGATTTTTTTTATGCATTAATTAGGCATGAAGTATCAAAGGAAACTATTTGCATCAGTTTATTATAAAGAGTATTGCAAGTATTGCCTGACTTTAAATGAATATTATTTTCCGGAGCTGCCTTTTTTGGATTGAATCTTTTATCAGCAGGATAACTGTTGTTTTTTATAAAGTGAATTTAAATCCGGAAATAAAACTAATACTGCTTGGAAAAGAATTTACAGGTGATTTTTCATTAATTGATTTAATGGCGAAGCGGTATTGGGGCATAAAACTAAAAGCAATTTTCTTACTGATCATGATGTCAATTCCACCGCCAATTACGCCATTGAAATAATTTGTTTTTAGACCTTCAGTTCTTGCTGAGGCTAATTTTTCATCCAGGTTTCCCTGTAAAACAGTGGAAGAATTCTTATTGGTTAAAAAATTATAATCTATTCCGGCTAAGCCATAATAACGCAATTTTGTTGAACCGGCATTGAACTTGATTATAAACGGCACACTGGCATAATTAAGTTTTATTTCAGAAGCAGAAATATTGATTGTGTCTCCTGCCTGTGGTGTAGTACCCGTTTTGGGATCAATAAAATAACTTCCGGCAGAACAATCCAGCCGATATCTTACTTTGCCGTCGTTATCCCTTATGGCAGGGATCATTTTGGTACTGATCGAAATGTTATTTCTTAATTCTGAAATTCCGGTTTGTAATGAAATAGCAGGGCTCAGCCTGAAATCCGCGAGTAAGCCTGGTGAAATGGTGGTTTTATTTTGTTCCGTTTGCTTAAACTCTTTATGCTCCCTTCCATTTCTTCCGCCAAAAGACCTGTTTTCCTGGATGTTGTTTTTAGTAATATTAACTGTGGCTACTGGCGTTATACTGAATTTTGGAATCAATGTTGGTTTTAATTTGAGCGAATTGGCGGCAGATACACTATTGTTGAGTACGGTTGAATTGGTTGTATTTGCGATAATGGTTTTTTGGTTGTACACTTTAGTCCATTCAGGCTTTGTTGGATTTGACTCCAGAATTTGAGTTTGTACATAGGAATTTTCAATTGTATTTGGTTCAATTTTTTTGGCATCACTGCCTTCAAATTCCTTGATCCCAATTCCTGGCATCGCGTTGGTCGTTTTATCTCTAACGACAACCATTTCAGTCTCCGGATTTTTTGTAGTTTCATTATCCTTAAATTGTTTATTAGCCTCCTGTTCATTTGAGGTATTAACTGATTTGTTTTTTAACGGCCGACTATTATTTGATTCTTTGGAATTTATTGATGTGGAAACTATATCGGGATTGTTTTTACTCTCTTCTGGAATACCAGGCTCAATACTTTTCCGGAGCATGGTTTCAGTAAGGGGTAGAAGAGATTTTTTTTCAACGGGTTTAAAATCAGAATTGGTATTCTGGTCTTTTTGTATGTTTACTTTATCTGTTTTTCTCTGAGCAGATTTTTGTATTTCTGATAACCTGCCTGCAGGCAACTTGTTTTTTTGCAGATCAGCTTCAGGTCTTACAGTTTCAGGCCTGTTTAATTCTGCAACTGGTTCCTGAAATAATACGCCTGGTTCTTTGTGCACAAAATATATAGCAGACGCGAGCATAATTAATGAAGCAGCAACCGATAATCTTTTAAGCCAGGTTAATTTACCTGGCAGGGGAGGTTTTGCCTGTTTGTCGAGGTATTGTTTAACGCCTTCCCAAACAGCATTAGATGGTACTTCTTCACTGTCCTCCAGACCCGACCTGAATAAATTATCTATATCGTGTAGATTTTCTGCCATCAGCACCTGATTTTTTGTTCCTGAATATGATTAAGTTTAATGATCTCTTTTTGTAGCAGTGTTCGGGCATCAGACAGGTTTGATTTGGAAGTCCCTTCGCTGATTCCCAGAATCTCTGCAATTTCCCGATGTTTATACCCTTCAAATACATACAGGTTGAAAACCAATTTATACACCGGGGGGAGTTGCCGGATCAGTTTTAGTAATTCCTTTTCACCAAGATTTGCCGTTGCCTTATCGTTTTCTGAATGTGGAAATTCATTATCAAGTGTTATAACCTGGATCTGATTTTTCTTATTGTTGTAGCGTTGCAGGGCACAGTTTACAATGATCTTTCGCATCCAGCCTTCAAAAGAGCCTTTATGACTGAATTGCCGGAGATGGTTGAAAATGCGTATGAAGCCTTCCTGGAGTATGTCTTCGGCCTCTGCCCTGGAATTACTGTAACGCTGGCAAACCATAAATAACCTTGGGGCAAAAAGGGTATAGAGCCGGTTTTGTGCGAGACGCTCACCGGCGATACAAGCTAAAATCAGTTCCTCCAGATTATCCAACTAAAATGCAGGGTTTAAATGTATGGATTCGTATAAATGTCATTTGGTTGGGTCATGACCATCTTTTTCTTTTAGACTATTATTGCCCACGCAAAATTTAAGAACAATTGCCAGTTGGTCAAATGAAAAAAGTTAAAAGCAGGTTAACATAAAACTTTTTTTGTCATCATACCCAACCTTCAGATTCATGGCCTTATCATCTAAGTTAACAAGGCAATTTTTTAACACATAAAATTCGACATTGTATGAAAATGAATTTCAAAGGATTCCTGGTAGCAATGACTTCGGTCGCTTGTATTATTCTGACGATGATCTCCTGCAGTAAGAATGATTCAAAAGGGAATAATGTTTCGGAACTTAGTGTATACCTCACCGATGGTCCTGGTGACTACGATCAGGTGTTAGTAGCTATCACAAGTGTGGAGGCCAAAATTGATACTTCTACGGCACATTGTCACGACGACGGTTATGGCAGCAGGCCGGATAAAAAAGACTTTGATGGTGATGATCACAGGTTTGGTGCAGATGAATTTGGATATTGGATGACGCTTGATTTCACACCGGGTACTTATGATTTGCTAACCCTGAGAAACGGTGTAGACACTTTATTGGCTTCCGGAACAATAGACGGCAAACTCAGGAAGATCCGGGTTTCAATAACCAGTGTTACTGTTGTTAAAAATGGCGTTAGTACACCAGTTAAGCTGATGGCTGATGCAGGGAATTACTTATATATTGCGGTTCAGGATAGGCATATGGATCAGCAGGTTGCCGGTGACAAACTCTGGGTTGATTTTGACGTGAGCAGGTCTATTGTTGAGATCAATGGCGAACTCTATCTTAAACCTGTATTAAAGCCATTCTGTGATAAAAACTTTGCAGGGCTGGAAGGATTGGTTAGCCCGGCTGATGCATCTGCAATTGTAACTGCATATAATAGTACAGATACTGCAACTGCCATACCCGGTCCAAATGGATATTATCGCATCCGCGGTCTTCAGGAAGGAACTTATACGCTGATATTTAAAGGATCAAATGG
>JAHEEX010000199.1 GCA_024640465.1 Sphingobacteriales bacterium
TTATCAATTGACTTACAATAACCTTTCTGCCAGAAACAGGGAAGCAAGTCGCGAAATTTCATTGATTCCCGCAAAAGAAAAGCAATTGCTGGATATCACCAGAAGACAAAAAATATTACAGGAATTATATTCTTTTCTCCTCCAGAAAAAATTTGAAACATCCATCGGCTCCGCTTCTACCATTTCAAATGTAAGGGTCATAGAACCTGCATCCGCATCAGGCGTTCCGGTTATGCCAAACCGTAAGGGTACTTATACCATGGCCTTTTTTCTTGGATTATTGATACCCTCAGTGATTATTTTCCTGCTGGAATATTTGAACGATAAAGTAAAAAGCAGGGAGGATATCCAGCGGGCAACCCAGGCGCCGATAATTGGCGAAGTGGGGCACGCGGAAGACAAACAAACCCTGGTGGTGAGCAGGAACAGCAGGCGGTTTATATCTGAGCAATTCCGGATCATCCGGACCAACTTGCAATATGTTGTTCCCAAAGATGATAAGGTAGTCATACTCGTTACCTCTTCTTCCAGTGGAGAAGGAAAATCATTTATCAGTACGAATATTGGCGCGGTCATGGCCTTAACCGGAAAGAAAACGGTGATCATGGAGTTTGATATCCGCAAACCCAAGGTGCTCAGCGCACTAAATATTCCGAAATCAACCGGTATCTCTAATTTCATCATCGGTAAAGCATCTTTCGAAGACCTGCCGGTGCCTGTTCCGGGTTACGACAACCTCTTTGTCATTCCATGTGGTCCTGTACCACCTAACCCTGCTGAAATTTTATTGGAAGAAAGGTTGAATGAACTCATGGTTAAGACAAAAGCACAATTTGATGTAGTCATTATTGATACTGCACCCGTTGGCCTGGTAAGTGATGCCATCATGCTGGGCAAATATGCCGATGCTACATTATACATAGTTCGGCATGAGCATACATACAAAAAACAATTACAATTACTGAACGAAATATATTTGAATCAGCGCCTTCCGAAATTATCCCTGATTATAAATGATATTAAATCCGGTGGGGGTTATGGCAGGTATTATGGTTACGGAGGTTACGGCTATACCGGCTATGGTTACGGATATGGAAATGAATATTTTGAAGACAAAAATCCGGAAAATTTGCTATCCAAAGGACTCAATAAATTGCGTGGGGCCTTTTCCAAAAACAAAGGGTAACAGCAATCCTTATTTTATAAGACACAAATCACATTTATAGCCAATGCCAGAAGAGTTAGTTATTGAAGCCGGGAGAAGCGAAAAAAATTACTGGAAGGACTTGTGGCGTTACCGTGAGCTTTTTTATATCCTCAGCTGGCGGGATATCAAGGTTAGGTATAAACAAACGGTAATTGGTGCGGCCTGGAGTATAATAAGGCCGGTGCTGACGACCGTTATTTTTACTTTTGTTTTCAGCAGGGTTGCCAAACTGGATAATCCCAGCCTGGCGCCTTATGCGTTGATGGTATATGCAGGTATGCTGCCCTGGCAGTTTTTCTCCAATGCCCTTACTGAAGCCAGCAACAGCCTCATTGGAAATACCAACCTCATATCCAAAGTTTATTTTCCCCGGATGATTGTACCGGCGAGTTCTGTCATAACCAGCCTGGTGGATTTTGCCATTTCTTTTGTGATCATGCTGGTACTAATGGTGGCATACCAGTTTATGCCACCGCTGCAAATTTTATTATTGCCTTTTTTTGTGCTCATGGCTTTCCTGGCAGCTTTTGGAACAGGGCTATATATCACGGCACTAAATGTGAAGTATCGCGATTTTCGTTATATCATTCCCTTTATTGTTCAGTTTGGTCTGTATATAACACCCGTTGGATTTTCCAGCAGTAATATTCCGGAAAAATGGAGGATGCTTTATGCACTCAACCCAATGGTAGGCGTGATTGATGGTTTCCGCTGGTGCCTGCTGGGTGATCCCATGTACTGGCCGGGTTTTTTAATATCATGCCTGGTCATCCTCCTCTTTCTCTGGCTGGGTATCTGGTATTTCCGTAAAACGGAGAAAAGCTTTGCAGATAATATCTAGTCATCCTATTCAACAGATTTATCCGGGAGTGTTTTTTTGATAAAACCAACAGAAGATCCCGGCCAATTATCACTCACTGAAAAAAGAATCAGCAAAAATGTCCCTGCCCATTATATCGGTTGAAGGTTTGTCGAAGCGTTTCATCATTTCTCATGAAGGCACTGAACGTTATACTGCCTTAAGGGATGTGGTGACAAAAAAAGCAAAAGGGCTGCTGCAAAGGCAGGGTAAAAGTACTCAGGTTACAAAGGAAGAATTTTGGGCATTGAAAGATGTTAATTTTTCAATCAATCAAGGTGATCGAATTGGGATTGTGGGACGTAACGGAGCTGGTAAAAGTACTTTGCTGAAGATTTTAAGCAGGATTACTGAACCCACGCAAGGAAAAATCACCATCCGAGGGAGTATGGCATCCTTACTCGAAGTAGGTACTGGCTTTCATCCTGAACTTACCGGCAGGGAAAATATTTTCCTGAACGGTGCCATCCTGGGTATGGGTCGTGCAGAAATCAGGAAAAAATTTGATGAGATTGTTTCCTTTGCCGAGGTTGAGCGTTTTCTCGATACACCGGTAAAAAGATATTCGTCAGGTATGTATGTTCGACTGGCATTTGCTGTTGCCGCACATTTAGAATCTGATATTCTTATCATTGATGAAGTTCTTGCAGTAGGAGATGCTCAGTTTCAAAAAAAATGCCTTGGTAAAATGGAAGATGTGAGCAAGAACGAAGGCAGGACTTTATTATTTGTTAGCCATAATATGGGTGTGATTTCGAACCTATGTACAAAAGGTATATTATTGAATAAGGGAGCAATTGAATTGCAGGGTGATATTCAAAATGTAGTTAATGCCTATATATCCAATAGTAATCATAACACGGAGTTTGGTTATGCTTCAGATGATTTAAAAACAAAAAAGAGTAATTATTTTAAAAAAATTTATTTACAAAATAGTACAGAAAAAAGTTCATCAGATTTTGCTTTTGATGAATCTATAACAATAAATCTTACGTTTGTTGTAAATGAACCTTCCCCAAATCTAATGCTTGGAATCGGAATCCAAGATAAGTATCAGAATAGGGTTAGTACATTCGTAACAAATGTTGATAATTTTAAAAGAAATGGAAATGGTATTTGTAGTGGTACAGTGACTCTCCCTGCCGGAATAATTGCTCCAAATTTATATTCATTTGTTTTTGTATTATGGATCAAAGATGTTGTTGAATACGAAGTGCTAGAAAATGTCTGCAACTTTAAGATTCATGATAATGGATCAGAGTTTTCTGTCTACGAAGGGTATGATTATGGCAGTTTCATTGTTTATCCAAAATGGAAGTATGATTAAGAAACTCATCAAGTCAATTTGTCTGAAAATTTATGAAATTGGTTATTTTGAAAATGTAAGGGTAACCAATATAAAGCGTAAAGAGCAGATAGATAGAATGGCTTTAATTGGCGAGGATGTTTTTTTAAGTGAAGATTGTGTACTAATAAATAATACACACCCCAAAGATCAATTGAACATAGGTGATCGGTCAAGAATAATGGGGAATTTATTTCTTTTTGATGCGAGTGGGGAAATACAAATTGGTAAAGATTGTTTCGTTGGTCCACAAACTAGAATATGGTCTGCAAAAAAGATTCAAATTGGCGATAGGGTTCTGATTGCTCATAATGTAAATATTCATGATAATAATTCACACCCAATTGATGCAAGAATTCGATATGAGGAAAACAGAGATTTTGTAGAATCCGGGATTCATAATGAAACCGATTTAAATGTAAACGAAATTATAATTGAAGATGATGTTTGGATTGGATTTAATTCAATCATTTTAAAAGGGGTACATATTGGACGAGGAGCAATTATCGGTGCCGGATCTGTTGTTACAAATGATATTGAACCCTGGACTGTAAATGTAGGAAATCCATTGCGCGTAGTTCGAAAACTGGAACCTGTAAAAATGCCTTAAATGATACGCAGATTCAAAAGCCTGTTTTGGAAATTGAACTGGTTTTTTAAGCACTATCGCCAACTCAGTAACGGATCAATTTTCATCCCAAATAAATTTCTCGGTCCCATAAAATTTGTTGCAGACAGCGTGGCAACAAGTAATAATGCCGACTTTCTTACCGAACCAAAATTTAAACGGGCCTATGAACTAGCCCTCGCCACCAGTCCATGGAAAGATGTTGAAATGCAATGGCGCACATTTATTGTTTGTACACTTGCGGAAATGGTGAAAAAACTACCTGGTGATTTTGTGGAATGTGGTGTAAATACAGGGGCTTACAGCAGGGCAATTATTGAGTATATTAATTTTCCGCAAACAAACAAAGTATTCTACTTGCTGGATACATATGAAGGGCTTGTTGCTTCTCAAATTACGGAAGAAGAGAAGATGGCTGGTGTTGGAGATTACCTGAAAACTTATACTAATGTTTATGAAGAGGTGAAGAAAACATTCGCGCAGTTTAATACCCGAATAATAAAAGGTGCTGTTCCCGGTACATTGACTCAATGTGCCGCAGAGAAAATCTGTTATTTATCGATTGATATGAATGTGGTAGAACCTGAAATTGCTGCAGCAAATTTTTTCTGGGATAAACTAGTGCCAGGTGCAGTAATGATCCTCGACGACTATGGGTTCCCTGCACATATTGCACAAAAGAAAGCTTTTGATGCTTTTGCCGCAGAGAAAAAAGTCAGTATCCTTTACATCCCTACAGGCCAGGGAATTATTTTTAAACCTTGAATATTTTAATACTCGGATCAGAAGGATTTATTGGCAGGCATGGTGTTGCATATTTACGCCATTCCGGACACCAGGTATTTGGTGCTGACTTATTTGAACAGCCATCTCAGTCATATACTTACTTTAAGATTTCGAGGCTTTCTCCTGAACTGGACGACCTGTTTACAACGCAACTGTATGATGTTGTAATCAATACGGCTGGCAGCGCCAATGTGCCTTATTCCATGACCCATCCATTGCTGGATTTTGAAGCAAACAGCCTGGATACCATCAGGATACTGGATGCCATCAGAAAGTATCAGCCGGAATGCAAATACATACACCTTTCCAGTGCTGCCGTTTATGGTAATCCCGTTAAACTGCCGATCTGTGAATCAGATGAATTGCTTCCATTGTCACCCTACGGCTGGCATAAACTTGTTTCCGAACAACTGTGCAGGGAGTATACCCATGTATATAAATTAAAAACGGCCATTTTGCGCCCATTTTCAGTTTATGGGGCAGGATTGAAAAAACAACTATTCTGGGACTTATACCAGCGTACAAAACAAGCCGGCAATCTTGAATTATTTGGAACAGGTAATGAAAGCAGGGATTATATCCATGTAAGCGATGTGGTGCGTGCATGGGAACATATCACCAGGTTCGCACCCATGCAGGCAGAAACATATAACCTGGCCTCTGGTACCGAAACCACTATTGCAAAAGTGGTAGATATTTATTTTAAAAAACTGGGATATACCGGCACCTATGGTTTTAATGGCGAAGTAAGGCCGGGAGACCCACTGAACTGGAAAGCGGATATATCAAAGATGACCGCTCTTGGATTTGCCGTTGAAAAAAGCCTGGGAAATGGATTGCAGGAAGTAGCAGACTGGATAAAAAATACATAAGCGGGGATGCAAAAATCAGTTCATAAAATTGCCCTGATGGCGGTTGGGGATGATGGCTGGCAGGGCGGGATTCAATATATCAGTAATATCCTTCATGCACTGAATGCAGTAGGTAAGGATAAACAACTTGAGGTACATCTCTTCAGGCATGCCGCACAGAACTTCAGTAACCTGGAGCAACTGGATCAGATTAAAATCATTGAGCATGATACTGAAGAGGTTTTTGAACCCTGGAATATGAAAAATCGTATTCAGTGGTATCTGCAAAGGAAATGGGGCGGACGTATCAATCCAAGGATGGAAAATTACCTGCTTCAATTAAATGTGGATTATGTATTCCCGGCAACTTTGTCTTCCTGTAATGGAAAGCTGAATGCAGGCTCCTGGATTGCAGATTTTCAATACCATCATTTTCCCGATGGTGCCAGGAAAGATGTTAATGCGGATGCGGAAAGGGTCATTTCCAATATAGCACACCATACGGATAAAATAGTATTAAGCAGCCATTTTTGTGAAGAGGATTGTGTGCGATTATTTCCCAACACAAAAGGGAAAACCCATGTAATGCCATTTGCAGTGGCGATAGAGGAAAAGTCACTGGAATTTCGTGATTTTAACAGAATACGACAACAATATGAATTGCCTGAAAAGTTTTTGCTGGTAGCCAACCTTTTTGCACCTACCAAAAATCACCAAACAATTTTTAATGCCCTGGGCATACTTAAAAAAAGGGGGTTAGAAATTCCGTTGATCTGTACAGGTAATATCGTGGATTACAGAAATGAAGCATATGCTAACGAAGTGTTGCAGATGCTGACAAAAAACAGGATCAGGTCGCAGGTGTATCTTCTCGGACTCGTACCCCGGGCAGATCAGCTGGCCATGTTCAGAATGGCAACGGCCATGTTGCAACCTTCCCTGAATGAAGGATGGAGTACATCTGTTGAAGAAGCAAAATGCCTGGGAAAACATTTATTTGTTTCCGATATACCCGTTCACAAGGAGCAATGCTCAGATAATTCACTTATGTTCAAGGCCACAGATGCGGAAGACCTTGCTACTAAGATAGAAAAGCTTTGGCATGAAACGGCTTCAGTAAGTTTTCCAGACCTGGAGACTGAAAGAAAAGCCTTTACAATGTATAAGGAAAAAATAAAAGCCTTTGGTCAGCGTTTTCTGGAGATAGCATCTTCCTGAATTGTTTGTATGGGTAATCAATCTATAAAATCTATCATGTGATTAATGTAACCAAATCCTTCCTTCCGCCACTGGAAGCATATACCAAATACCTGGAAGGTATCTGGGAAAGGGGCCACCTCACCAATCATGGCCCCCTGGTAAATGAGTTGGAAGATAAACTGAAGGATTACCTTGGGGTAAAGCATTTTTTTTATATAAACAATGGAACGGTTGCACTCCAGATTGCCATCAAAGCACTGGATCTGAAAGGTGAAGTGATTACCACACCATTTTCTTATGTAGCCACCACATCTTCCCTTGTATGGGAAAATGCGAAGCCCGTTTTTGTAGATATTGATCCG
>JAHEEX010000200.1 GCA_024640465.1 Sphingobacteriales bacterium
ATGGGGCTTCATTTATTTTCAGGATGCAGGACGGTGTTCTACTCAGGGATCTTACGGTTTGGTTTTTTAGGATAGGCTTGTAGTCACAGAAGCTTGGATAATAAAAACGGGAACCATCAAAAGAGCGTTAAACCCGCATCACCATTAACTTTTATGATGCGCCTGCCTTTTCCGGCAGAGGTAAAAAAAACAAATCTTTCACAGGGATGGATGCTGGAAGTAAAAAGTTTGAAAACTTATTTAAGGTTTCCTAAGGTTTTTCAAGACAAGACTCACTATATAAACAAATACTGTGCTGGAAATTAAATATAGCCTACCATATTCAGTTAAGATATTAACCGTAAAAGTTCAGAATTGTTGCATGGGAAAAACCAAAATCATGTTAATGCATTAGCTTTCAGTAATTCACTGGGTAACTCATCAAATTCCTTTTTAAATGCCAGTGAAAAATTGCTCAGGTTGGAAAATCCAAGTTCCATGCCCACCGCTTTCACAGAGCGGTTCCCCTCCAGTAACAGTTCGCGGGCTTTTTGCATCCGGTTTTTCTGGAAGTATTCATAGATAGGCAGGCCAAAAACATCCTTGAACTGTTTTTTCAGTTTAGACGGGCTCATGGCAGCCTGCCTGGCAAGTTGATTTATGGTTGGTGCCTGGGATAAATTGCTTAATAATTGATTTTCAACTTCTGTGATCTGATCGATCTCCTCCCGGGTCATTTTAATATTCATTTCCATGACAGACATCTGCTGGTACAACCAGGTAAAAAAGTTTTCCAGCAACAGCATGATCCGGTTCTGTATAAAAGTGTTTTCTACAGGCGAGTTTTCATCCGGGTGTAAAATTTCATCCATCAGCACCTGGCTGTCAAAATCAAAATCACGTACATGCACGCTTTTTGACTTCAGGGCAAGGTAACGCTGCAATACATCATCCAGAATATCCAACTTAAGATACTTTGCCATCCAGTCCCTGCTAATGATCACCCGCACGGTAGACCAATGAGCTCCGGCATTTGTAAATTGACTAAGATCAGAAAGATAGCTTAACAGGTACATGGCAGAAAATGAGGCTTCTTTTTTCTCTAGCCTGTCCTGATCTATATCAACAATGAATTTTTTTACATGAGTTGCCCTGTCGCAAATAAAAACATAAAACTCTTTATTAATTCTTGTCCTTTCAATCAGGAAATCCTGTTTAAGGGTGAAATCCCCGATCAGCGCTTCCAGACCATTTGGAAGTCTTACAGCCTTCATATAACCCTTACCCAAAGCATCCGGAAATACCAACTTCTCGTCCTTAAAAGGGACTTCGAATTTTTCGCACATACTTTGAAGCAAGTCACTGAAATTTGACAAAGAATACTTGAAGCGAATCAAACAATTAGCGTTTAATTATTAAAGATCAGCTTAAAAATAATGAATTCCGCTAAAAAGAGATGTGATTTTTTTTTAATCTGTTACCGGAGACTTCTTGGTTAATGAACTGGGCAATACGGAAAACTCCTTCTTAAATGCATTTGCAAAATTACTGAGGTTCTGATATCCCAGTTTATATCCAACTTCTTTGACCGTATATTCTCCCGAGAGGAGCATATCCTTTGCTTTGGTCATTCGGTTTTTCTGATAGTATTCAAAAACAGGTTTACCATATATCTGTTTGAACTGGCGCTTTAACTTTGATACACCCATGGTATGCTTGCCCGCGAGTTCTTCAACAGTTGGCGCATTTTTAGAATAATCCTCCATTAATTCTTTCTCTATTTCCATCATTCGATAAATATCTTCCTGCCTGATTTGGAGTGGCCTTAGATCCGAGGATTTATGATAGATCTGTGTAAAAAATCTTTCTATAAGCATCATCACCCTGTTCTCCACAATGGTTGTAAACAGAGGGTTCTGTGGATCTGTATGAAAAATATCTTCCAGTAAATTTCTGTATTCTGCGTCCAGCGGGTCAATATTAAGATTCTTTGCCCTCAGGGAAAGATATCGTTTCAATACCTCATCATCTTTTTTAATTCCCAGGTATTTCGACATCCACCGGGTATCAAAAATGCATTTTACCATCCTTACACCATTCCCCTTTGAAGCGATAGAAACCCTGTCAAAAAAAGTTGTATTCAGATACGCACCGGCAAAAATGGGTGGATAACGTTTTTCCCGATGCCCATTGATAATTTCAATTAACTGGTGTTTAATATACACTTCGTCGAAACCAAGTATATAGAAGCATTCATCAAGCTTTTTACGGTGCAGCAGGATATCGAAATTGAAACAGTTTTCCGTAATCAGGATGCTCAGTCCATTAGGCAGGGTAACCGCATGTAAATAGCCCTCGCCCTGTTCTGGTGCCAGATAAAGCGTATCTCCCCGGAGTTCAGCACCCAGTTTTTGCGCCATATCGCGCAGAATTAACTTGAAATCAGTCTGATCAAAATGATATTCAAACACAGGAACAATTTTCTGATTACAGCCTACAGGTAGCGGAGCGGGTTTCGACGCGCATTCAGGATATAATGCTTTACATTCATCCAGAAAGCCAGGAAAATATAAATAATCACAGGTGAGCCCATTGTAAGAAATGAAATATAAATGAAGTATTTTCTGATGGTGATGGCGGGAATTCCCAATACTTCACCAATACGGGCACAAACCCCATAAACCTTCCATTCAATGAAATCTTTAAACCTGTTCATATATCAAATTTAGTCAATACTTTTTTAATTTAACGAACACTTGGTTGCAGATAGTGTTTTCTTTACATTCGCAACACTAAATTTACAATCCGGCGGACAAATTGTTTAACCTTTTCCCGGTTCCCGGCGGATGTTTTTCACAGAATTAAAAAACTCAAACTCATGGTTTTCGATCTGGATCTTATCAGGAAAGTCTATGCTTCCATGCCCGGAAAAATCGATGCAGCCCGGAAACTGGTTGGCCGTCCCCTGACTTTGTCGGAAAAAATACTGTACAGCCACCTTTCCCAGCCTACCGGAACAGCCTATAAAAGAGGTGTTGATTACGTTGATTTCGCACCAGACAGGGTGGCGATGCAGGATGCAACAGCCCAAATGGCCCTTTTGCAGTTTATGACTTGTGGCCGGGATAAAGTGGCCGTTCCTTCCACCGTACATTGCGATCACCTGATCCAGGCCAAAACCGGTGCTGTTCAGGATCTGGCTGCAGCTCTTGATACCAATAAAGAAGTATATGATTTCCTGGCCTCTATTTCCAACAAATTCGGCATCGGCTTCTGGAAAGCGGGTGCTGGTATCATCCACCAGGTGGTGCTGGAAAACTATGCCTTCCCTGGGGGAATGATGATCGGGACCGATTCCCATACCCCTAATGCAGGTGGTTTGGGCATGGTGGCCATTGGCGTTGGTGGTGCAGATGCAGTAGACGTTATGGCCGGCTTACCCTGGGAACTGAAAATGCCGAAACTGATTGGCGTTAAACTAACCGGTAAAATGAGCGGCTGGACCTCTGCCAAAGACGTGATCCTCTGGGTTGCCGGACAACTTACCGTTAAAGGCGGTACCGGCGCTATCGTGGAATACTTTGGAGAGGGTGCAGATAATATCAGCGCAACTGGAAAAGGTACCATTTGTAATATGGGTGCGGAAATTGGTGCTACCTGCTCCATTTTTGCTTACGATGATAAAATGGCAGGCTACCTGAAATCTACCGGCAGAACCGAAGTGGCCGAACTGGCTGATGGCATCCGTGAACACCTGCGCCCCGATGCGGATGTATATGAAAATCCTGGAAAATATTACGATCAGCTACTCGAATTAAACCTCGATACGCTGGAACCATATGTAAACGGACCATTTACACCAGACCTCGCCACTCCGGTTTCAGAAATGAAAGCGGCTGTTGAAAAAAATGGCTGGCCGGCTAAACTGGAAGTGGCCTTGATCGGTTCCTGCACAAACTCTTCTTATGAAGATATCAGCCGCTCAGCTTCCATTGTGAAAGATGCGGTTGGCAAAGGACTTAAAGCCAATTCAGAATTTACGATTACCCCCGGCAGTGAGTTGGTGAGGTTTACAATTGAACGGGACGGATTCATCCGTCAGTTTGAAGAAGTGGGCGGCGTAGTCCTCGCTAATGCCTGCGGTCCATGTATCGGTCAATGGGCAAGACATATTGATGACCCCAACCGCAAGAATACCATCATCACATCTTTTAACCGGAACTTCGCCAAGCGAAACGATGGACTTGCCAGCACCCATGCATTTGTAGCCAGCCCCGAAGTGGTAACAGCCATGGCCATTGCGGGAACTATTTCCTTTAATCCTCTAACGGACACCTTAACCAACGATAAAGGTGAAAAAGTAAAACTTAGCGAGCCCAGTGGCTTTGAATTGCCCCCCAAAGGATTTGCCGTTGAAGATGCAGGATACCAGGCACCCGCCGCAGATGGTAAAGGTGTGAATGTAATTGTGAGCCCGGATTCAAAAAGGCTTCAATTGCTGGAACCGTTTGCTGCCTGGGAAGGTACAGACCTCAAAGGCTTGAAGCTGCTCATTAAAGCTAAAGGAAAGTGTACCACGGATCATATCTCCATGGCAGGCCCCTGGTTGAAGTTCCGCGGGCACCTGGATAATATTTCCAACAACATGCTGATCGGAGCCATCAATTTTTATAATGAGAAAACAGATACGGTAAAGAACCAGCTCACTGGTGAATATGGTGCCGTTCCTGCTACTGCACGTGCTTACAAAGCAGCAGGTATTGGAAGCATTGTGGTGGGTGATGAGAATTATGGCGAAGGATCAAGCCGCGAACATGCTGCCATGGAACCACGCCACCTGGGCGTAAGGGCCATCCTGGTGCGCAGTTTTGCCAGGATTCACGAAACCAATCTCAAAAAGCAGGGTATGCTGGGGCTTACTTTTGCGGATAAAGCAGATTATGATAAAATCCAGGAAGATGATAGCATTGATATCATTGGACTTACTAGTTTTGCACCGGGCAAACCATTGACTGTAGTGTTAAATCATAAAGATGGCAGCAAAGACGAAATCAGTGTTAACCACACCTATAATGAGCAGCAGATCGAATGGTTCAAGGCTGGTGGCGCATTGAATGTGATCAGGAGCCAGGTTGCTAAATAAAATTTGACTTCATTAAAAGCAAAAGCCACCTTTAGGGTGGTTTTTTTATACCCGTTTTCTTGGTTTTCATCAAACATACTCGCATCAATGAGAAATATTTCTCGCAAAGGCGCAAAGATTAAAAAGTCGCAAAACTGTTTAAGATGAAATATTATTTCGCGCCTTTTATTTTTTCTTTGTGCCTTTGCGTGAAATGGACTTTGGGATTTAGTTTTTTAAAAGAAACAAAGGGGTAAAGAAATAATTTATTATGCCAGATGCAACATCGGTTTTAAGCATGTGTCTTTATATTAAACTACGAAACATTCAAGCGTGGAGCTGACTGCAACATTACCGCATATGGACCTGGTAGAGCGCTGTAAACAGGGGGATACAGCCTGTTTCCGGAAACTGTACGACCTCTATTCCAAGGCCATGTTCAATACCAGCTACAGGATACTGAATGATTTTACCGAAGCTGAAGACGTTTTACAGGAGTCGTTCATTGATGCATACAGGCACCTCGACAGTTTCGGTAGCAGGTCGAGTTTCGGAAGCTGGCTAAAACAAATCGTAGTCAATAAATCAATAAATGTACTTCGGAAGAGAAAACTGCAAACAGTTGATATAGATTTCACCATGGCTGCAGAAGTACCGGATGAAAAGGGGCCGGACGAACAGGAGATACAATATAAAGTGGAAGAAGTAAAAAAGGCCATTCAGCAATTGCCCGATGGATACCGGACCGTGCTGAGCTTATATCTTCTGGAAGGATATGACCATGAGGAGATTTCACAGATCCTGCAACTGGCAGAATCTACTGTACGCACTCAATATATGCGTGCTAAACAAAAATTAATTCACATCATTAAAACAGGGGGAACCCATGTCTGACAATATTGAAAGATTTATTCGCGATAACCGAGAGGGATTCGATTCACAGATACCTGGCAGCCAAAACTGGTCAGCCATTGAAAAGCAGATTGGTATTTCAAAAGCACCAGCCCGTATCCTCCCGATGACGATATTAAGATGGAGTGCAGCGGCCGCAATATTTATCGGCATTTTGGCAACAGGGCTTTATCTCTTTAATCAGTCATCAGCCCCTTCAAATAAAAGCCTGGCGAAGGATCCTGTAGTAGAACAAATAGATCCGCAATATGCCAAAATGGTGGCCCAGTTCAGCAGCCTGATCGAAGAGAAACAATCAGAACTAAAATCATTGGAAAAAGATAACCCGGAGCTCTTCAAACAATTTGCCGGCGATATCAAAAAACTCGATAGTACTTACCAGGTATTGCGCAATACCTTACCCGCTAACCCAAATAAAGAACAACTACTGGAAGCCATGATCAGCAACCTGCAGATGCAGATCAGTCTCCTGAATCAGCAATTACAGATTATTCAACAGGTCAAAAGACCAAAAACTGAAAAAATATGAAATTTCGTTTATACATTTTAGTTAGTTTATGCTCCTTTCTGGCCTCATCCGTATCGGCAAAAAACGGGGACCCGATGGTCGAAAAAAGAAAGACTTACAGCAAATCATATTCGATCAATAGCAGTGATAAAGTTTCTTTAAACAACCAGTTTGGTGAAATGAAGATCCTCACATGGGATAAAAATGAAATCAAGGTAGATGTCACCATAATCAGCAAAGCATCTTCTGATGACGTGGCCCAAAAGATCCTGGACAGGATCAGTATTGAAGATGGGAAAACTGCTAATGGCGTGTTTTTCAAAACAAAGATGAAGGATATGAATGATAATTGGGATAAGAAGAATAAAGGCGAATACAAAGAACAAAGCATGAAAATCGATTACCTGGTTTATATGCCCTCTTCGAATCCGCTGGAAGCCAATAACCAGTTTGGCCCTATGAGCCTTCCGGATTATAAAGGCCCGGTTGATCTTGAAAGCAAATTCGGTTCACTGACTACGGGTAGATTAATGTCTGTAAAAAATGTACAAGTTGAATTTGGAAGTGCCAATATTGCCCATATGAATGGAGGTGAGCTCACCATCAAATTTTCCAAAGGCTCCGTGGGCAGTTTAAGTGGAAATGTGGAACTCCGTTTTGAGTTCTGCGACAAAATTAAAATAGGCCTGGGTAATGAAGTAAGGGA
>JAHEEX010000042.1 GCA_024640465.1 Sphingobacteriales bacterium
AACGGACCTTCCTTTTTACAAATGATACATTAACCTATATCAACAATAAAGAGGTATGTGATTATAAACAATCAGAATTGGGAACGCCGGACTACAGCGACTTTTTTCTCGACAACTATATTTCAGCGATTGAGATCCTTAATCCCATGCACCGGCTCTGGAGCGATGGCAGATGGAATAAACTCACCATGGCCCATGGATGCTATTGGGGAAAATGCACCTTTTGTGACATTTCGCTTGACTATATAAAACTATACGAACCCGTTGCGGCAAATATTTTGTGCGACCGCATGGAAGAGATGATCCGGCAAACAGGGGTTAACGGTTTTCATTTTGTTGACGAAGCGGCACCACCTGCATTGATGAGGGCCCTTGCGATTGAGATCATCAAAAGAAAACTCGTGGTAAGCTGGTGGACCAATATCCGGTTCGAAAAAAGTTTTACCCGGGACCTGTGCCTGTTATTAAAAGCCTCCGGATGTATCGGTGTTTCGGGCGGTCTGGAGGTTGCATCAGACAGATTGCTCGAACTGATTCAAAAAGGAATCACTGTATCGCAGGTAGCTAAAGTAAATAAACATTTTACGGAAGCCGGCATTATGGTGCATGCATACCTGATGTATGGATTCCCAACACAAACCACACAGGAAACAATTGACTCATTGGAAATGGTGCGGCAAATGTTTGCTACGGGTATTCTTCAATCTGCTTACTGGCATTTGTTTACCATGACTGCACACAGCCCGGTTGGGCTTGAACCTGAAAAATTTAAAGTAAAGAAAAAAACAAAAACCATTGGCAGTTTTGCAAACAATGACCTGGAGCATGAAGACCCAACCGGTGCAGATCATGAACGCTTTGGATATGGATTGAAAAAATCTTTACTCAATTTCATGCATGGCCATGGATTGGATTACCCATTGCAAAAATGGTTTGATTTTCCCATTCCTAAAACAAGCATAGCACCAAATTATATTTTAACATCTCTGGAAGAAGAAGAATACCACCCTACAAAGCATGGATCTAAATGGATTTGGATAGGCAAAACCCCTGCACTAACATTTCAATCAAAATCCAAAAAAGGTCAACACTGGGAAATGGCCATACTTACTTTTCAAACGCTGACAGATAAACTGGAAATCAAAACGGACAAAGAAAAAGGTATCTGGCTGGCAAATTTTTTAACATCGCTTTCGGAACAGAATAACAAGATCGTAACCCATCAACAAATCATGGAAAGCTATACAGCAGCTGGTTTTGACGATTTTGAATTGTTTTGGGATAATAAGCCGGTGAATACATTGTATAAAGCAGGTTTATTAAGGCTATGATTATATCATTGCATTCCCCATTCTTTGCGGTTAAATAAAATCTATTCTATGCCATGGTTCGTGTCCGCACGAACCATCATCAAAAAATTCCGTTTTCCGGTTCGTGAGGACACGAACCGGGGCTTCCGAGGAATCTTTGCGGTTAAATAAAATCGCCGTAGTTAAACAACTACGGCGATGAAAAATCTATTCAACTTATATTTTATCCTCTTCTGCCACCTCTTGCACCACCACCCGAAGGCCTGGCTGCAGGTGCTGATGGCCGTTGCGCCGGAGCCCTGTTCTGCGACTGATTAAAATTATTGGTACGATTACTTGACCTGTCGCGCATTTGTACATCACGGTTTACACTACCGGCAGGTGCGGGCTTGGTGGAAGGCCTTTGTGCAGGTTGAGTTGATGGCCGCTGAGAAGGTTGTGCAGAAGGTTTTGTTGTTGGCCTTGACGGTGCTGCTTCTTTATTTCCTGTTGGCTTCCAGTTATTGCTTTGATTATCCCGCTGATTGATATTGCCTTGCTTATCCCTGTTATATACATTACCATCCCTATCAGCAAACACGTTATTGTCTTTCTGCACAGGCTTTGCATTCGGTTTATTCCCGGAACCTACACCTGGTCTGTTATTATTATTTTTTGTACGGTCGCTTATGGCAGCATTCTTTTGGTTGTTTTTAGTAGTAACCCCTTTTTTATTATTATAGAGATTATTGCCATTATTGCTGTTGATATTAATGGTATTACCACCACCAATATTGATGTTATTATTGCCATAATGGTTTCCATTGTTATGTCCATAGTAACCGCCACCACCGTATGGAGGACGATAATAAGGCGGGCGATACATGGGCGGCCCATACCAGCCACCACCATATCCATATCCAGGAAATCCAAAGCCAATATGCAAAAACCCTATGTTCACCCCAAAGTTCATACTCCAGCCATACCATGGATTGTAACTGAATCCAAAACCCCAGGTTACCGGGCGGGGATAATACATTGCACCATACCATGGACGATAATAAAAGCCCGTTCCAAAAACCAGTACCGGATCTCCCTGGATATAACTGCCCAGGTATCCTGCAGTATAACCCTGTATCGTATATTCAGGAGTTACCTGGTAGATATGTACAAACTTGGCGCCATAAGCCGCACTCTGCATAGGTATCTTCTCCACGTCTGTTGGCCTTACTGTTGCCACAGCCCAGGGTCCCATGGCAGATGATGAGGTAAACCACACACCATTATCCAACGCAAAATATTTTCCTGATGCTTCTTTTAAAATTGTAAGGTTACTGTTTTCTGCCAGCTGAAGTGAAGTGCCTGAAATGGCTTCAAACTTAGGATTGCCGTCGTATTCAACTTTAACAGTGGCCGTTTTACGATCAACCTTCGCTGTTTGCGGAATCTCAGCATCTATCATGGCCTCTTCAGCAGCATCCGTTCCAGCAACACTGGCCAGTACATTATCCTTCTCAGATCCTTCCGGGATATTGGAAAAATCTGCAGGTAATTTATCGGGCTCATTAAAAGTCCAGGGGCCGTTAAACGAAGATGATTTAAACCAGCGACCTGCAATCAGGATATAAATGGTACCTGTAGCATTGTCCTTGATAATATTATTCGGCGAGTTGGATACATAGGACAAATTTGTGCCCTCAATATTTTTATAGACAGCTGCACCTTTTGATTGAATCACTTCGGCAGGCACCGTACTCACAATGATATCCGTAACCTCGGGCTTCTCCGTAGGCGCTTTGCCATCGTTGCTTTCTTTCTCTTGCTTTTTGATCTGGTCATTGATGGAACTTACCTTTTTAGACATGGTCTTTTCGGCTGTCCAGCCACTGGTAACTGAATTTGATTTATACCAGATGCCACCCTCATACAGGTTCCATTGACTGCCTTCTTTGAAGATCAATGAAGGGGTATTTAATACGCGATCCGCATCGAGATCCTTGTCTTTTTTAATCTTTGGTTCACCATCAAGGATTACCAGGCTGGTTGGCTTGGTGGCATAAATGATTTTGGGCGGATCATTATTATATACCTCTGCATTTGGATAATCCCTTCTGATGGTTGCCACTAAATCATCCAGTGCAATTTCCATATTCCATTTTGGGATCTCCGCTTCCAGGAAAGCAATCAATTTATCCACCTTTGCCTGGTCGCCGGCACCGGAAAACTTAGCATTGGTTACTGTAATCGAATCAATTGTAGCAGTTCGGCTATTCTTATCCGTTGATATGAAAGCGGAATAAAATACGGCACCGAAAACTTCTTCGCTTTTAGCCGTCTCATTAACTGAAATGGCTGCACGTCCCCATATCTGGTTCCCTTCAAATTTCTCCGGTTGGGGTTGATAGATGGTTACTTTACCGCCATTCTTGAATGGGATTTCCTTGGGCCAGGCAGTTTGCCCATTAACGGTTAAATATCCCGTAAAAAAAAGGATACCTAACGTTAAGCATAATTTGTTCTTCATGATTACCTTCCAATTTTTGGTATTAAAAAAATGAGCCCTATTTTTTCGTAAATCGCATCATGGCTAAATCTCCCATCATTAGGTTAAGCGTTTTGCCATCTGTCACCGACCATGAATCGACTTTTTTAAGTGTTTCCATAAAAGTATTTTCACCCTGGCCAGGGCACATCATACGGGTCATGGCCATCGGATCATTAAAATTGATCTTATTTCCGGTCACATTTAATTTGCCGTTAAAATTATTGCAGCTTGAATTTCCAGAAACTTTACTGCCGGAAACATCAAATGTTATCGTCGGCTTTTTGTCCGGGTATAAACCGTCAAATGTAATTCTTGGCCCTGTGATATAATTTAATTCCCAGGTTCCGTTCAATATAGAGGTGTCGGTCATGTTGCTGGTTGCTTTTTTTGAATTGTGACATCCCGCCAGGGAAATAAATGCTACGAATACAAAAAATAATATTTTTTTCATATGCTGAATTTATCCATTGAAGTTACATATAAAAACAACTTTTTTTTCTCAAACAAGTTTGATTTTACAATTTGATACAAACTGCAGTCTTTCGAATTATAATTTACCGGTCTGATTATTCCCTTTCCAGTTTCGCCTTCAATTTATCGAGGCTTTCCTGCATCAAAGGCCCCTTCATATCACCGGCCATCATTCCATAAAATTTCTCCCATGGATACCATTTTAGCTTTTCAATAATGAACCAAACCACCTGCACAGAATCCGACTGCCTTTTTTCCACACTGAACCCAGATTCGATGGGCCTGCCCTCTCCCATAGTCATGGTAGTTACAATCCCTTTTTCATTATTTTCTGTCACAACAAACGCGTTTTTCCCACCTCGCTGATCGGTCCAGCTAACGGTACTTCCCGTATCGGTTTGGCCGGGCTTAAGATTAACGGAAAAATTATTTACGCCGGTCAATAGCCCATTCCATTCAGGCCATTTACGGAGATCCCTGATCTCTGCCAAAACCGGTGCAGTTTCACCATGAACCATCACCCATTTGGATGTCATTACCTCTCCGGGTAATAAGGAAGATATGGCTATCATTACCAGGCTTAGTCCGGTTAGGCCAATTAATATAGGTTTGATAAATCGCATAATGTTTTTTTTATTCCCAGCGGAATACTTTTATGGCTATCGCATAAAGCACAATGCCCCAAATTAACAGATAGCCAATTTGACTACCACAGTCGGACAAATGATCTCCCTCAAAAGCAATATTCCGCATTGCTTCATTCAAATGGGTAAGGGGTAAAATCCTGCATAAAGGTTGCAGCCAGGCCGGAAAATTTTCTACGGGAAAAAAAGTACCGGCCAGCAAAAATTGCGGTAAGGTAACCAGGTTGGCAAAGGGCGGAATGGTACTTTCTGTAGTTGCCAGGCCGCTCACTATAAACCCAAATCCCATAAATACAAGGAGGCCGAGTAAACTCAGCACCATGAGTTCCAGGAAGGTCACCCAACCGTGTATCAGTGTAAATTTGAATGCAAAATGCCCGATCAGTAAGATCACTACGGCGGTAATGAGTTGGAAGATGATACGACCGAGACCTTCGCCGAAAATGATATATGACCTTCTGATAGGCGTAGCAAAAAATCTTTTCAATACAAGTGTCTGCCGAAGGTTAAAGAAGATAAAAGCAACCCCAAAAACACCCGCACTTAACAATGAAAAACCCAGTTGTCCCGGTAAAATAAAATCGATGGTCCGGTATTCCCTTCCCGGGATCTGCGTAAGTTCTGTAAATGCATAAACCGGGCGATTGGGATCGATCTTTCGGTCTAATTCGGTTATACTTTGTTGTATGATGGATTGAAGCAAGCCAATGCGATCAACCGCTGCGGTTGATGACTTGATGCCTACCTTGTATTTCGGGTATCCCTGCGGGTTAACCGGTTGAATATTCAGGACAGCAGTGATCCTTCCTTTTTCAAGTTCTTCCTTGGTAACTTTCTCAGATTGAACAAGGACCTTCAGGTTTTTTTTAGCTACCAGGGTTTCGTATAAGGGATTATGCGAATCAGATGATTTATCAAAAGCTATCCTGATAACCGGAGCTGTTGAACTGAGAAAACCAAATACAAGAATAAAAATCAAGGGAAAAAGAAAACCGAAAATAACTGCTGAAGGGCTGCGGAAAATTGAAATCAGGCTCGCTTTGGCAATGGCCAACATGGCTTGAAACTGACTATAGGGTTGCGACATGCCTTTCAATTGAAGCGCAAAACTATCTGAAAATTACAAGAAGACCTAAACTGAAATGAAGACTCTTTCTTATCCCTAAATTCTCCTGATAATAAACTTCCAACTCACCCCCATCCCCTCTCTTCCAGAGAGGGGGTGCCCCGACTGGCATAAACTCTGCGTATCTCTGCGTTCTTCTTTCTCAGCGGTGAGTGTTTTTGCTTTTCACTTCTTTATTCCTTATTCCTTATTTTTTATTCAATAGGTTAATTTACTTCAAAGACGAATGGTATTTTAGCCTGTACTTCGCCAGTTTGGGCTTTCAGTTTTTTTACCTCCATGAATAACCGGTATTGATCGTCACCCAGTTCATTTTTCAGGATTTCAGCCTTATAATTCTTACCATAACTGCCAAAGATCACCTCAAATGGTGACTTTTCTTCCGGATATTGTCGAATACCATACTCTTTTAATTTGGCCAGAGAAGCTGCACTTTTAATGGCGTCTTCCAGGCTTGCCAGCCTGTCAACCAGGCCAATCTGTAAAGCCCTGGTACCTGTCCAAACCCTGCCCTGCGCAATGCTATCGATGTAAGCGGTATCCTTTTTTCTGCCATCCGCCACTCTTGTTTTGAAATCCATATAAATATTATCCACCTCATGTTGGATAATGCGTTTTTCATCACTATTCATCGGGTGAGTAACCGTAAGCGCATCCGCATATTTGGCGGTCTTAACGCCATCAAATGTGATCCCCAGTTTATTCTTCAGGAAACCCTCCATATTAGGCACAATGGCAAACACTCCAATGGAACCCGTGATGGTATTAGGCTGGGCTAAAATGCTATCTGCATTACAGGCAATATAATATCCCCCGCTTGCAGCCACATCGCCCATGGAAACAATCACAGGCTTCCCGCTTTTTTTGATCAGTTCTATTTCACGCCAGATGATCTCACTGGCAAGGCTACTGCCTCCCGGTGAATTGATGCGTAAAACAACTGCCTTTACATCTTTATTAAACCTGATTTTACGAAGAATTTCGCGATACTCATCAGAACCGATATTGCCTTCATCTCCTTTACCATAAACAATTTCTCCTTCAGCAAATACGATGGCGATTTTATCTTTTACAAAACTTTTGTTTAAAATTCCGGAAGCATGATACGTTCCGGGGGTAATAAAACTGATCTTATCATCTTCCGCCAGGCCAAGTTTCTTTTTCATCTCCTGTTTCAGCTCATCATCATATCGCACACCATCCAATAGTTTAAGTCGTACACCGTCGCCAGGCGATGCAATGGCAAACTGATTCGCATAGCCATGAAGGGTAGCGGTATCAACACCCCTGACCATTGCTGTTTTTTGTAAGAACCCGGCATAGAGGTCGCCCAGCCAGGCTTCTGTTTGAATCCGGTTGGCGGCCGTCATCTTATCTTCCCGGAATGGCTCAGTGGCGCTTTTGAATTTGCCATCATAAAAAATCTGCGGTTCTATTTCAAGTTTTTTAAGCAGGTTCTTAAAATACATATATTCAACAGAAAACCCACGCCAGTCAAGCATTCCCTTAGGATTACAGTAGACCCTGTTTGCCACATTCGCTACACTGTAAGCTTTCTGGGTAATATAATCACCATAAGAGAAAATGAATTTTCCATTCTTCTTAAAACGGATCAGTGCGTTTCGTATCTCTTCACTGGCTGCAAACCCATTGGCATTTCCATTGGCTACAACATAAATTCCGCGGATACTGGAATCCTTTTCGGCCAAATTGATCATTTGCACCAATTCGTATAACGTGGGTACTTCATCTTCAGTATTACCTGTAAATTCCAATAACGGATTCATCACTTTGGTTTCCGAAAAATTTCTGGAAAGATCAACTACAAGGACCGAACGGGCAGGAATGGAGGGCTTATCCGTATCCATGAGGCTGCCAACTAACCCAATCATGATAACCAGGATGATACCGCAAAAAACAACCAGGGCCAATAATGCCGCCAGGAAATATTTAAAGAAACTCTTCACTTGCTAACAGGTTTAATCTGGCGAAAATAATGATATTTGTCAGCCCGGAGGTAATTACAAGTATGAATCAGGCATATTTACTGATAGGTGGCAACCTGGGTAACCGGGAACAAAACATGGCAAGGGCTGGAAAAGAGATTGAAGCCCGCACCGGGCTTATTTTACAGGCATCTTCACTCTACCAAACCGGTGCCTGGGGCAAAACCGATCAACCTGATTTCCTGAACCAGGTATTGTTGATCGGTACAACGCTTAATGCCGCAGAATTGCTTGAACAAATTCTTGCCACGGAACAGTCCATGGGGCGGCAGCGGAATGAAAAGTACGGACCGAGGACAATAGATATTGATATCCTGTTTTATAACGACGAGATATTTAATAGCCATTCACTGCAGGTTCCTCATCCACGACTGCAGGAAAGAAGGTTTGCGCTAATACCCCTTGCAGAAATAGCCGGGGAAAAAATCCATCCTGTACTGGGAAAATCAATCAATGACCTGCTGGCAAACTGCCCGGATACATTGCCTGTGTATAAATTCACGGGCAATGTGAATAAGAAAGAAAAATGAATCATTATCCCTGAATTAAGTTTGAACGTAGCTATGAACTATCACTTCATTACCATTGAAGGCAATATCGGTGCAGGAAAAACAACCCTGGCACACCTGCTGTCAAAGCATTACAATGCCCGGTTGATCCTGGAAGAATTTGCGGACAACCCCTTCCTTCCGAAGTTTTATGAAAACCCAAAACAGTATGCGTTTCCACTGGAACTTTTTTTCATGGCAGAAAGGTTTAAACAACAAAAAGACCTTTTGCAGCAAAAAGATCTTTTCCAAAGTGTCTCCATATCAGATTACCTATTTACCAAATGCCTTCTTTTTGCCAAAGTAAACCTGCCGGAAGATGAATTCAGGTTATACCAACGTTTATTTGAGATCATTCATCAGCAAATGGTGCAGCCCGATTTGCTGATATACCTGCATGCTCCGGTTAGTAAACTAAAAGATAATATCCGTAAAAGAAACCGGCCTTATGAGCAATCCATTCCGGAACAATATCTTTTTAACATCCAGGAAACGTATACCCATTATATCAGGCAGCATAATATTAAAACGCTTTTTATTGATGCGAGCAATGCGGATTTCCTCGGAAATGAAAAACATATGAAAGCGGTGATTGATGCATTGGAACATGAATATACGGAGGGGCAACATTATTTGAACCTGCCTTAACCGCGAATAAAACAGGCCGCGAAGATCGACACAATGAGTACATTTTTCAAACATAATGCTTTTGATGTACTGAAATACCCGGAGTTCAGGAGCTATATCATTGCCCGTTTCTTTTTCATTTTCGTGCTGAATATGCAGGCCACACTTATCAGCTGGACTGTGTATGATATCACCAAAGATCCATTCAGTATTGGATTAATAGGGCTTGTTGAATTTGTTCCGGCATTTGCAATGGCATTTTATGCCGGTTATGTAATTGATAAAAACGATAAAAGGAAACTGCTCATGTATAGTTTTGCCGGGAACCTTTTATTGACCATTGCTTTTGCTTTCATCACAAGCAGTTTTTCAGTACAGTATTTTTCGAAACAGGCAGTGCTGCTGGTTATTTATGTCATTGTTTTTTTCACCGGTATTGCGAGGTCGTTCAGTGGGCCTACTTCGTTTGCATTAGTAAGTCAATTGGTACCTAAAGAAGAATTGCCTGCTGCCATAACCTGGCACAGTGGTTCCTGGCAGGTGGCAGCAGTATCCGGTCCTGCTTTGGGCGGTATATTATATGCTTCCATTGGCCTGACAAATACATTTTACTGGATGATTTTTTTGCTGCTCATTGCAGTAACCGGTTCTTTTTTTATCCTTCCAAAACCGGCAGCACCATCAATCCGGGAAGAAACCATTCTGCAAAACATTAAACAGGGTTTTCGTTTTGTGTGGCATACCAAAGAAGTACTCGGTGCGCTCAGTCTTGATCTCTTTGCTGTTTTCTTTGGTGGTGCTGTTGCGCTGCTTCCTTACTTTTCTGATGTCATTCTTAAATCTGGTCCGCAGGGCCTTGGATTACTTCGTTCCGCCCCGTCATTAGGCGCAGTGGCCGTTTTGCTTTGGATAACCGTAAGCCCACTTAAAAGGAAACAGGGCCGTACAATGCTATATTGTGTGGCAGGCTTTGGTATCTGTATAATCCTTTTCGGTTTATCGAAACTTTTCTGGCTATCATTTTTTGCACTCTTTATGTCTGGCACCCTTGATGGAATCAGTATCATTGTTCGTTCCACCATTCTTCAACTGAAAACACCGGATGAAATGAGGGGAAGAGTGGCATCATTGAACAGCATTTTCATCATGTCATCCAATGAACTCGGTGCCTTTGAAAGCGGCTTCACGGCAAAACTATTAGGAGTGGTACCTGCCGTGGTTTTTGGCGGTTGCATGACAATTGGTATAGCCATTGCCACCTGGTTTAAAGCGCCCAATCTCCGGAAACTTGAGTATTGCGTTCTTTGTGTCTTTGCAGTAAAGCCCTTACTTTTGCAGATCAATGGAATCTTTACGTGAACAGATACTGCTCCTGGTTAGTACGCCAATATATATAATTATTATTGGTATAGAGTTGCTGTTAACCAATTACCGCCACAGAAAGGCCTATACATGGAAAGACACTTTCACCAATGTATACCTGATGCTGATGAATGGCCTGATCGATTTGTTCTTCAGGGGTTTCTACCTGGTGGTCCTGGATACTTGCTGGCGCCACAAACTCATTGAATTTGAACAGATTCCGGTTTACTGGATCATGCTGGTTTTACTGGAAGATTTTTTATACTACTGGTTGCATCGCTTCGACCACGAGATCCGGTTCTTCTGGGCTGTTCACGTAACCCATCATTCATCAGAACAAATGAACTTTTCCGTAGGGTTCAGGTCTTCTGTATTTCAACCACTTTACCGATTCATTTATTTCATTCCGCTCGCTTTTATGGGTTTTAAGCCCATTGATATCATGTTCGTTTTTTCTGCCACGCAGATATGGGGAATATTTGTTCATACAGAACTCATCCATAAAATGGGATGGCTGGAATATATAATGGTGACGCCTTCTCATCACAGGGTACACCATGCTTCAAATAGCAAATACCTGGATAAAAATATGGGGATGTTCTTCATCATTTGGGATAAGATCTTTGGTACTTTCCAGGAAGAACTACCGGCAGAAAATTATCAGCCACTTAAATACGGTCTCACAAAACCGCTCGACAGCGAAACGCCCACAAAAGTCATTTTTCACGAATGGAACGATATCTGGAAAGATCTGCAAAGAACAGATATCAGCTGGCGGGATAAGATGGGCTACCTTTTTGGGCCTCCCGGCTGGAGCCATGATGGAAGCAGGCAAACCAGTGAAGAATTAAGGGAAATGGAGTCCTCAACCGCACAGATGCCGGGAGATCCATCCAATTTACTTAGCTGATTCCAGTAATTTTTCCAGCACATAATATACTGCCGGACAAAAACTGGCATTTTTCAGGGTTATTTTAGGTCGCTTGAAGAAAACATCTTCATCCGTATAAGGGAACCTGCGGCAATCTGAAGGCCGGTCCTCATATATGGAACAATAATTATCTGAACCCAGAAACGGGCAAGGTGTTGATTTCACCACATAATCCCCTTCGGTATCCAGGCTAAGATATGTTTCAATAAAATCACCTTCTTTCATTTTCAACACCCTGCTGATACGCTTGATATCCGGTGTTTTAAACCTGGGGGAGTAGTTTTTACAGCAATTTGCACATGCCAGGCAATCAATCTTACTAAAAGCTTCTTCGTGTAGGTCCGGCAACTGTTTCAGTACCGCATTTTTATCGGGCTTTTGGAGGAAACGCGCATATAATTTAGCCTTCTCCGCTGATTTCTTCTCCCAATTTTTGAGGATATCTTCTGCCATGATGCAAAGAAACGGAAAAGAGTTGACGGTTGACAGTTGACAGTTGACGGAAACAGCCTGGGAGTTAATAGTCAACTGTGGCTGTTCATGCCTTTGGCTGTTGAATGTCAACTGTCAACCGTCACCTGTCAACCGTCAATTGTTTCACCAAATAATCCACATTACCCCATTCACATATACAAATCATCCTTTTATTCGCCTGTTGTTTTTACCTTTGCAGCGCTTTGGGAAACTAAGCTTCTCCAGGGCAATTCCAAACAATTTATACCCCTCTATATGGATCTTTTTGAACTGCAGCAGAACGAATTCAGGAAAAGGCATATCGGACCAACAGAAAAGGAAACAAATCGTATGCTGGCCTCCATCGGCGAAAACAGCCTGGCTGATTTGATCGATAAAACCGTTCCTCCCGCTATCCGGATGGCAGAAAAACTGTCCATACCAGATGCTATGAGTGAAGCAGAGTACCTCGCTCATGTAAAAGAGATCAGTTTACAAAACAAAGTCTTCAAAAACTATATTGGCCAGGGTTATTATGATACACAGACCCCAAGCGTCATCCTCAGGAATATTTTTGAAAATCCGGGATGGTACACCCAGTATACCCCATACCAGGCGGAAATTTCACAGGGCCGCCTGGAAAGCCTACTCAATTTCCAGACCATGGTAAGCGACCTCACCGGTCTGCCCATTGCCAATGCATCCCTGCTGGATGAAGCAACTGCAGCGGCAGAAGCCATGACCATGTTCTTCAACATGCTCAACAAACAGGAGCATATCGACCGGCCAAAATTTTTCGTTGACGAAGAAATTTTTCCACAGACACTGGACGTGTTGCTTACAAGAGCGGTTCCAGTGGGCATTGAAATAGTGATTGGCAATTATGATTCAGCCAATATCGATGAATCCTATTTTGGTGCCATCCTCCAGTATCCCAACGATAAAGGTTCGGTTATAGATTACCGTGAGTTCGTAGCGTCGGTGCACGAAAAAGGCGCTTATGTAGTGATGGCAACAGACCTGTTGGCATTAACCCTTCTCACCCCGCCGGGTGAACTGGGTGCCGATGTTGCCTGTGGATCGGCACAGCGCTTTGGCGTACCATTGGGTTTTGGTGGTCCTCATGCTGCATTTTTTTCCGCTAAAGAAGACTTCAAACGAAATATACCCGGCCGTATCATTGGGGTTAGCATTGACGCCCAGGGCGAACGTGCATTGCGTATGGCATTGCAGACACGTGAACAGCATATCAAACGTGAGAAAGCCACTTCAAATATTTGCACGGCACAGGCCCTGCTGGCCAATATGGCGGCTATGTATGCCGTTTACCACGGCCCGGAAGGACTGACACAAATATCCAAACGCATCGCATTGCTTGCTCAAACTGCTGCTGAGTCTATTGAATACATGGGCTATGAATTGTTAACCCAGGATTTCTTCGATACCGTTACCATCAAAGTGGGAGAAACAGAACCCATCCGCCAGAAAGCTTTATCGCAACAAATCAACCTTCGTTATATAAGCAACACACTGGTGAGTTTTTCAATTGATGAAACAACCACAGCTACTGACCTCTTCGATCTCATCAACTGTTTTGAGAACGAACGGGATCCTGTTTCTTTTTCGCTCACGGATGATGTGATGTTAGCGCATATACCAACTAAGCTCACCCGCACTTCACCTTTCCTGGAGCACCCTGTTTTTAACAGCCATCACAGCGAAAGCCAGATGATGCGTTATATAAAATCCCTTGAGAATAAAGATCTTTCCCTTAATACATCAATGATCTCTCTGGGCAGTTGTACGATGAAGCTGAATGCTGCTTCAGAAATGATGCCGCTTAGCTGGTCGCACTGGAGCAAGATTCATCCGTTTGCACCTGCAGAACAAACAGAAGGTTATCAGCAAATCCTGAAAGAATTATCAGATTATTTATGTGAAATCACTGCATTTGATGCCTGCAGCCTTCAGCCTAACAGCGGTGCACAGGGTGAATATGCAGGACTGCTCACTATCCGCGACTATCATGAATCAAGGGGTGACCACCATCGCAAGGTAATGTTGATACCTATCTCTGCACATGGTACCAATCCGGCTTCCGCCGTGATGGCAGGTATGAAAGTGGTTGTGGTAAAGGCCCTTGAGAATGGTTATATCGATATAAACGATCTCACAGAAAAAGCAAATCAATACAGCCATGAATTGTCAGGAATAATGATCACTTATCCAAGTACCTACGGCGTATATGAAGAAACCGTAAAAGATATAACCAATATAATACATCAACATGGCGGGCAGGTGTATATGGACGGCGCCAATATGAACGCACAGGTAGGCCTAACCGCACCCGGCCTGATCGGTGCAGACGTTTGCCACCTTAACCTCCACAAAACCTTTGCCATCCCGCATGGCGGCGGCGGCCCGGGTATGGGCCCCATTTGTGTAAAAGCACACCTGGCGCCATTCTTACCAGGACATGTAGCCGAAAAAACAGACCAGTCGCCAGTCGGCAGTCGCCAATCTGCAGTAAGTGCAGCCCCTTATGGCAGTGCAAGCATATTATTAATCAGCTATGCATATATCAGGATGTTAGGTGCTAACGGCGTTAAAGCGGCAACAGAATATGCCATTCTGAATGCAAACTATATGCGTGCCCGTTTACAGAAAGAATACGACATTCTTTACCTCGGAACAAATGGCACCTGCGCGCATGAATTCATTGTAGACCTTCGTCCATTCAAGAAATCTGCGGAAGTTGAAGCAGAAGATGTGGCGAAACGTTTGATGGACTATGGATTTCATGCACCTACCATGAGTTTCCCGGTACCGGGCACTATCATGATTGAACCAACTGAAAGTGAAGACCAGGGGGAACTGGATCGCTTCTGTGATGCCATGCTGGAGATCAGGAAAGAGATCAGGGCCATCGAAGAGGGAAGAGCCGATAAAAAAGATAACGTGTTAAAACATGCCCCGCATACGCAGGAAGTGGTGATCAACGACGCCTGGAACAGGCCTTATAGCCGCGAAGAAGCTGCTTTCCCGCTGCCCTATGTGCGCAATGGCAAATTCTGGCCGTCTATTTCCAGGGTCAACAACACCCATGGCGACAGGCACCTGATTTGTACCTGCGAGCCGGTTAGCAGTTACGCAGAAGCTTAACCGATAATTGAAAAGTTTGGTGCTAATGTCTTGGGATGCCCCTGATCGTGGCTTCATAAGTACATCGAAGAATTAACCTCAAAGAAAAAAGTCACGAGGAAATTACGAAATATTATTTCTTATTTATAAACTTTTCAAGCTCTTTATGCTGTTGTAAGGCCTCAATGAGGATGGCTATTGATATGCCTATGAGAATGAGCCACATACAAGTTGTTTTAAGGTTTCGGATCTGGTAATTGCATGTAAGACTCAAAAAGAGGGCGAAAGTTTGTTAAGGAAAAGAAAATAAATGGACAATGGAAAAAATATGGCCTATTAGGTTGTAATCCCTACATCAAATTGAACTTAACGTTAATTACTTTTTGGCAACCCTTGCTTCATACTTACTTACTATTTCCAACAACTCGCCAAAACTATTATCCCTTAAATTACTATACGCAAGGGCGCCACTTCTTGTTTTGGGATTAATATAAATAAAGGCATAAACACCTGTATTCCCGCCAAAATGCAATCTATAACCTGTTTTAGAAACAGACCACAAAATAGCCCGGTCAAACTTATCATTGAAGTTGCCTGAATCAGTTTTATTTAAATTCTCAAAATTGGCCTGAGGCGTGAAAAGTGTTTGATATGAACGTTTGCCCAGCAATTTACCCTTGCCTTCAAATCCATTGATCATTTCAATTAAATATTTACTCAAATCAACTGCGTTTGTTTTAAGCCCGCTTACCGGGTAATTAGTCATATAGTATTGCGGATGCTCTACTACCCCTGTTGGATGCTGTTCATCATTATGCGCATAAATTGTTGAAACAAGCACAGGATTAAGTTGCTCAAAATTCCATGCCGTATTTTCCATGCCCAAGGGCTTGAAAATATATCTCGAAGTAAATTCAATGAATGTCATATTTGATTTTATCTCAACGATCCTGGCTGCAATAGATGCGCCGAGGTTCGAATATTGAAAAAATGTGCCTGGCTCCTTTTGCAAGAATGTACTGTCGCTATACCATCTTTCTTTGGGCTGAGTATACTTTCGGATATTTTCATCAAGGGATATTCTTTTTCCCATTCTGTAGTAGGCTAAATTAGGTTGCATGTATGCCGGCAAACTATCGAAGCGCTTACTGTCATTTATAATGCAAATGTCTGCCTCGCCAATATAATAGGGTACAAATGCATCATCAATGATTGAAGAAGTATGCGTTAGTAAATGCCGCACAGTTATAGCTGAATTTGGAAAATATGGATTGACAATTTTATAAGGAAGAATAGCATTAATTGGATCATCCAGGTTAAGCTTACCATCTTCGATTAATTTCATTATGGAAAGGGCTACAAATGTTTTAGAAACAGATGCCACCCAGTTTATGGTCATTGGGGTAAACGGTATAGAATCTTTGATACTGGCATATCCAAATCCTTTCGAATAGGCAACTTTATTTTCGTTTACAATGGAAACAGCAAATCCGGGGATTAAACTTTTCGATGAAAATTTTTGTAAAGCAATTGTAAGACTGTCTGAGTATGAATCTGAATTATGGCTTTTTGTGGTTTTGCAACCCATGAACAGCAGGCTTAACCCGTAAATGCAAATCCATACATTTCTTTTCATATACAATAATAATCATTACTTAAAATGTAATACGATTGAAATGTATTTATGTTACAGCAGGAAGAAAATCAGCAAAGCCATAACATGCACTCAAAAACAGATACCATTTATGCAAAGCCATAAAGAAGCAGAAATCATATCACTTTCCAGTGGGATCTTTCTTCTTTTTCTTTTTTAGCAATCCGTCAAACGTATTTTTGAGGGTCTGTTCTGCTGTTTTTTTAGTCCGGTCAAAAGTACTGGCTTCATTATTTGAGCTATCTTTTTCACCGGTAAACTTTGCCACCAGGTCTTTCTTTAAATCCTGTACAGCACGGTCTTTAAGTACAGTTGCGGTATCCTTTATTGTTTTCCCGGTTGCCATGGCAACCTGCTTTACACTATCCGTTTTCTGTTTGGCAAAAGCGGTAGCCTGTTCTTTGAATGCATCGGTTACACCCTTTGCGGTTTCTTTATAATCAATTACAATTTGGGGTTTCAGCATGGTACCTGTTATCCGTACATTCAGGTCTAGTTTTTCAGAAACGGAAGCGGGAATCCCTTTGGCGGTAGCCTGGCTGATAAGGTTATTGACTACATCATTTCCCTGGGCTCCCATTAAAGAACGAGGTAATTTCATTTGCACCAAATAATCCAATGTCTGATCAATACCCTGTACGCCGCCTATTTGCATCTGGATATCTTTTACAGTAATATTAAATGGCTTCACCAGCATCTTTCCATTGCTGAACTGGAAATAATTCTTAACATCTTTTAATGTGATCTCCTGCAGATCGGTGATACCGAGCTCCGCAGACAGTTTCTCCACCGGAGCAAATTTTTTCAACACGCCTTCGAGAAGTAAGAGGTTACCGCCACCTGTAAGAGTAGACAGATCAGGCATCATATCTTTTCCAAGTAAACCCGTCATATTCATTTCAGAACTCAGTTTACCGGAAATGAATTTTCCAACGGGCATAAGTTTCTGTATGGTATTGAATGCGTAAAAAGCCTGTTGCACATCTATATTCTTTACCGCATAGTTCATGGCAATGGCAGGCTGATTAGCATGATCCATTGTCGAATATGTGCCATTGAAAAGGATTTCCCCACTGAGTGCTTCTGTCTTCATATCCTGCAATCGAATTGTTTCATCCTTTATAATCAGTGTCCCGGCCACATTTTTATAATTGACCTTATCATATTTAACTTCATCTGCTGTTGCCTGCAAACTAAGATTGATATTGGCCGGAACAGGGAATGCATCGCCTGAAGTAATTGCAGTATCTGTTGCAGTTTCCGTACCCATCCAATCATTAAGGTCAATCTTTCCGGCACTAACCTGCAGGCTTCCATCCAGTAGCTGGTTTTCCATGGCATAACCTATAAGATTATGTAAGACACCACTTGCTGTAAAATTCGTTCCCAGGTATTGCCCGGTAAATGATTGAAGGTTTACCTGCTGTGGAGTGAATTGAATATCAGCCGCTGATATGCGTACGACATCAGGATAATCCGTCGAAACATACTGAAGGTCCTTAATACCGAGGTTCCCCCTGGCATCAATTTTATCATACTGTTTTTTATCGATGGCATCTTTACTTCCGGAAAAAGAAATATCACTGAGAAGTATACCCGATATTTTTGTCCCCGGGTCAAGTGTGGCAAACTGATTTACCCGGTCAAGCGGAAAACTGCCTTTTACGGATCCAGCAAAAATCATTTCTGTAACAGGCTTGCTTAACTGGAAAGTAAAATCAACCGGATCCGTACCAAGATCAAGATGGCCTTGCGTAATTGCGATATTGGTTTGATCTGCAACACCGCCTGTATTCTCCAAATCAATATGCATTCGGCCGTTTTTCACCGGAACCGGGAATAAGGATGAAGCATATTCGAGTCCGCTGACATCCAGGTATCCGCCTGCATTGAAATCGCCCTGACCTTCTTCAATCCCTGAAAAATTACCTTTTGCAAACATATCAGCATCGATGAGTCCAGCCAGTTTCGTTCCTGCATCAAGTTTCACAAAACGACCCACTTGTGCCAGGTTGAGCTTCCCTTTTACGGCAGCATCAATGTAGCGCAGTGTCTCCGGGTTTTTAAGCAAAAGCCTGAAATCAAATGGTTCATTTCCAAAAGAAATATGAGCCTTGGGTATATCAATAACAGTATGGTCTGTGATGCCATCCGGGTTATCCACTTTCATTGCCAGGTTGATGTCTTTTACAGGCTCTGGCAGATCGGGGTAACGGAACATGCCGTCCTTTACTTCCAGGTTCAAATGATATCCGGGCATTTCAGTTGGCCCATAAGTACCTTTCACCCAGCCATTGAAAATTGTTTTGCCTTCAGTTTTAATTTTTTCAAAGTCCTGCTGATAAACAGAAGGCACCAATGAAAGCAGTGTTTTGAATGCTGTTGATGGGGCCGAAAAACGGATATCCATTTTATAGGTGGAATCAGTAGCGAGTTGGAAGAATCCTTCAGATGCGATCAGGAGTTCATTTAATTTGAAATCGCCGGTCTTGAAAGAATATGTATTGGTTTTATTATCTATCTGGAAATCGGCATCCATACTGGCCCTTGTATGCACGAGGTATGGAATCCGCTCATATTCAACATTGACCTTGTCTGCCCGGGTTCGGGTGGAAAGCACAAATTGATCCTGGTTAAAATTACCCTTGCCGGAGTGGTCCAGGTCTATGATCTCTGCCATCATATTTCCGGGAATATCAACATAACTGATATAACCATCTTTGATCTCATAACGGTTTAAATCCATCGAAAAAGAAGTAGTGGTAGCATCTGCAGAATATAGGGTATCCGGTACCGTTATATCCCAATTAACTTTACCTTCTTTATTAATGATCGCATGGATCCGGGGTTTGTCGAGAATAATCGCATCGATCTTGTTTTTACCGCTGATCACGCTGAAGAGGTTCAGTGCTATATCAATTTTTTTAGCCGAAATGAGTGTATCATTTCTGAAGTCATTACGGCCTGTTATAATGAGTCCTTCCAGGCCGGCCGTTAAATTTGGAAAATTGCGGAAAAGGGAAATATCGATATCACTGAATGTGACATCAGCAACGATGTTCTTATTAATTTCAGATTTGACAAGGGAAAGCATCTTTCCTTTAAAAAAAATGGGGGCTGCCAGAACGCTGGCGAAGATCAATAACAGGACAATACCTGTGATCTTGAGTATTGATTTCAGCATAGGATTGGTTTTCAGGGACTTGGATAATACCGGATTAAATACCAACTATCATGGCAAAAATAAGGCCATCTTACCGCAATGGAACGAAGGCAACAATGAATAATTGCCTGATTATTTTAAGGGAATCTGGTCTTATTAAAAGAAGTCGAGACCTATTGCGGAAACTTTTATGTATTCTTCCTTACGCTGAATGTCTAATCAAAAAGAAAATCCCGCCAAAAGCGGGATATACTCTTTACTATTTATGGCGATGAAGGGAAAATCCCTTTAACCCAAAAAATAATTTTAATTCTCAGAACCCTCTGCAAGGCGGGTAAATTCCGCACCATTGAAGATTTTAGCCAGGTTATTATCTTTTGTCTCTCTCCACTGCTTCATATGGGTCTCTGTAACTATACGCCAGAAATTCTTTGATTTAAGATCCCTGTAATCATTTGTTTGAATGAAAATACCACTGAAAGAATTTCGGGTCTTAAAACTGATTTTTACCGGATGTTTATCCAGGTGCTTAGGCTCAAGAAACTTTTCAATCTGTTCACTTGTCATAGCATAAATTTGTACAAATGTAAGGTTTTTGGGGCAGGGAGGCTTATTTTTTTTGCAATCGAATGAATATCAATATCTTATAGATCGTTTTGTCTATGAATGAATTCCTTTTATATGGCGCAAATGGATATACGGGTGAATTGATTGCCCGACTGGCTTCTGTCTATGGACTCAAGCCGATTCTGGCTGGCAGGAATCAAATCAACATCAAAGCACTGGCAAATGAACTGGGGTTATCTTACCGGGTCTTTGGACTGGAGGAAACGGAGAAACTCGAAGCCGCAGTGCTGGAAGTGCCATTGGTTGTACACGCAGCTGGCCCTTTCATGTATACCCTGAAACCAATGATCGAAGCCTGCCTGAAAACAAAACGGCATTACCTTGATATCAATGGTGATATAAACTGCTTTGAACAGATCAAAACCTATAGCGCTGCCGCAAAAGAAGCGGGCATTATGCTCATGCCGGGGGTTGGATTTGATGTTGTACCAACGGATTGTTTATCGCTCTTCCTGAAAGAAAAAATGCCGGATGCAAAAAGCCTTAAGATTGCATTTGCTACCCTTGGTGGAAGCATTTCCCACGGAACAGCCATGACCATGGCGGGCAAGTTAGGCGAAGGCGGCATGATACGGCAGAATGGCAAAATCATCCGCAGGCCTTTGGGAGAAAAAGGAATGATCGTTGATTTCGGTTCAAAAGAGATTTTTGTGATGAGCATTCCCTGGGGAGATGTTTCAACCGCCTACCACACTACCGGAATCCCCAATATTGAAACATTCACAACTGTGCCGAAGAAGGCTTTCAAAATATTAAAGTTCC
>JAHEEX010000201.1 GCA_024640465.1 Sphingobacteriales bacterium
GTTTTTGTATAACCTGGTCGGGGCTCATGGGAATAGCCATTTCCACATCCCAGAGATCCCATTCGGCCCATGCGCCGCGATAAAGCCATAACCAGCATTCTGAAACAGAAGGGTCATTTTCCGCTTTCAGTCTTTGCAAGGCTTCCATCACTATATCAAAACATACTTTATGTGTCCCGTGCGGGTCGGCAAAATCTCCGGCTGCAAAAATCTGGTGGGGTTTAATTTTCCTGATGAGATCCATATGGATCTTTACATCTTCTTCAGACGGTGGATTTTTTTCAATCAATCCTGTTTCATAAAAAGGAAGGTTCATAAAATGTATGTTCTCATCTTTGATGCCCACATACCGGCAAGTAGCACGCGCTTCTGTACGGCGGATCATTCCTTTTATCGAACGGATCTCTTCGGTATCTTTCTGGTAAGATTTTTTTGTTTTGATGAATTCACGTGCATCATTCCAGATATTATTTGCCCGACTTTTATCAATGCTGAAAGTTTGATCAAACTCAACGGCAAAATCAATCTGCCGCATTACAAACTCATCACTTACTGCAATATTCCCGGAAGTCTGGTATCCTACATGCACATCATGCCCTTGTTCATGCAGCCTGATAAAAGTACCGCCCATGGATATGATATCATCATCCGGGTGAGGGGAGAAGATGATAACCCGTTTACTCTTTGGTTCCTTTCTTTCCGGATGTCTCGGTAACACTTCTGCAAATTTTCCACCAGGCCAACCGGTAATACTATCCCGCATACCATTAAACACTTTCAGGTTTATTTCGTAAGCGTTACCCAACTTAACAAGCAGGTCACTCAGGCCACTGTTATTATAATCATCATTTGTTAGCATGAGTATCGGTTTGCCACTGTCGAGGGCTAAATTACAAACCGCTTTGCGGATACTTTTTTCGTTCCAGTCAATTTCACCAGTTAGCCAGGGTGATTTATAACGGGTAAGTTCCTGCGCTGCCACTTCATCCATAACGAATGTGCAGTTTTCATGTTCCTGCAAAATGGATGCGGGAACAACTTCCGAAACATGGCCTTCTACAGCCCTGCGTATGATATGCGCCTTATGCATACCCCATGCCAGTAATACAATTCGTTTTGCACGAAGTATAGTATTTATGCCAGTTGTTATGGCCAGCCGCGGTACCTGCGACATATTGGGAAACTCATAGGCATTAGCCAGCCTGGTAGAATTATCAAGGGCAACCATACGGGTTACGGAATGACGGCTCGAACCGGGTTCATTGAAGCCTATATGTCCGTTTAAGCCTATACCCAGCACCTGGAGATCTATACCACCGGCTTCAACAATCTTTTTTTCATAGGCAGCCGCATATGCACGGATATCCTCTTTATTGATGGTGCCATCCGGAACGTGCGTATTGGCTGGATCAATATCAACCTGGCTGAAAAGGTGAACATGCATGAAGCGATTATAACTTTGCAATGCATCTGGCTCGATAGGAAAATATTCATCGAGGTTAAATGTGATAACATTTTTAAAACTCAGCCCTTCATTCTGGTGAAGTTTCACCAGTTCTGCATACAGTGTTTTTGGTGTAGAACCCGTAGCAAGTCCGAGCACACAATGTTTGCCCTCTTTCTGTTTTTGAATGATGAGGTTTGAGATTTCACGCGCTACACTAGCAGAAGCTTTTTTATCGTCTTCAAAAATCTGTACAGGAATTTTTTCGAAGGAATCAACCAGGCTCATGGGTTATTAATTTACAGTTAGTTGGTGGGCGAAAATAAGGAATTCCGGTTGTTTTGTCTATAGATCAGGAAGCATTGCTTTTGAATGCTTTGTTTTTAAAAATAAGCTTTTACTCATTCAATTGTATTTCAAAAATATAAGGCCAGAGCTTTCCGGTTACCAGCATTTTTTTGGATGCAGCATCCCAGGCAATTCCATTTAAAACACCACCCAATTGATCTCCGGTAGATCCGGGCCTGGTTAAATATGTAATATCCGTCTTGCTGTTTTTGGAAAGGATATCTGTCATGTCCAATTTACCAGTAACCTGCCCGGTTGAGGGATTTATCTGTACTATATAATTATATTGCCATCGGTTGGCATATAGACGGCCGTTTATAAATTCAAGTTCATTCAGGTTGTTTACAGGGCCAGAATTATCCTGCACACTTATCACCCTTTGGAGTTTCAAATCACCTGGCCTTACAATGTAAATTTTATCACTTCCATCACTGATATAGAGGTTCTTTCCATCATTGGTGATGCCCCATCCTTCTCCATTCCAGTTTGCTTTTCCAATGGGGGCCATGTCTTTTAGCCGATACAGGAAAACGATTTTACTGGTCCAGGTAAGCTGATAAATGGTATCATTTAAAATGGTAATACCTTCTGCAAAATGGGGTGAATCAACCGCTTTTTTAATGATTACTTTACCGCTTTTAAGGTCTACTTTCCTCAGGCTCGAGCGGCCTGCTATCCCGGTGCTTTCATATAATTGACCTTTATAAAATTCCAGTCCCTGGGTAAATGCGGCAGTATCATGTGCATATGCATTTAAAATGGAAAATCCGATAGATTTGGTTTCAGGAATGCTGTTTGAAGCTGCATTTTCTTTGTTTCCTTCGTTATTTTCTCCATTGCCACAACGGACTAATAAAACTGATAAAACGAGGATTGCTATAATTCTATGCATAAATGTTGGGTGTATTGCAAAATAAAGGACAAGATATTTTATTTTTCATGTTTCCCCGGTGTTTTTCAACAAACATTAACCAATTAAATAATCTTCAGCGGATTTGAAGAATGGTTTTACGCTGTGCATATATAAAGGTATTCTTTTTGTTAAATGGACAGTATCTATGGTAATGTAAAGTAAAATCAGTTTGGGAAAATTAACTGAGCGGATAAAATAACCCGCAATTAACCTCAATTTGATCGGTTCAAGAGATTTTCACACAATTTTAAGTGAATATTTAACCCCTTCATGCAAGATTAGCACAATGCAGGCGTTTTGGTATTAGTTTTGACAAACCAATATAAATGAAGGCCATGAAGAGATTATTTACACTTTGTTTAATGATGTCTGTTTTACTGATACAGCCTGCTTCCGCCCAACTCCTAAAAAAATTTACCGGAGGGAGTAAATCTACTGATTCCTCCACAGCAAGTAATACCAAAAAGTCTATAAAGGATATCATTTCAGGTGCTAAGTCAGGCGGCTTAACTACAGACGAAATTGCTGCTGGTTTGAAAGAGGCATTAACAGTTGGTGCAGAACAGAGTGGCAAAAAGTTATCAGCCTTGGATGGTTACTTTGGTAATGCGGCCATTAAAGTATTGATGCCGGAGGAAGCCAAAAAAGTGGAACAAAAACTTCGCAGTATTGGTATGGGGAAGCAGGTTGACCAGGCCATTTTATCTATGAACCGGGCCGCAGAAGATGCTGCCAAATCTGCAGCGCCTATTTTTATAAATGCCATCAAGCAAATGACCATTCAGGATGCAATGGGAATTTTGAAAGGTGGTGATTTGGCAGCTACAAATTACCTCAAAAATAAAACTACAGTTTCCCTCACAGAGTCATTCCGTCCGGTGATTGAACAATCCCTTAAAAAAGTGGATGCCACTAAATACTGGAATACCGTATTTACAACCTATAATCAGTTCAGTAAAGAAAAAGTAAACACAGATCTGTCGGCCTATGTTACGGAAAAAGCACTTTCAGGAATTTTCTACCAGGTAGGCGAGGAAGAAAAAAAGATCCGGAAAGATCCTATGGCAAGGACCTCGGAGATTTTGAAGAAGGTATTTGCTAATCAGTAGCCAGTCGCCAGTCAACAGTCGCCTGGAACAGCCCTGATTAATAGAAACTCTTTTTTGATTTCTGGTCACCAAAAATCTTAATACAAAACAGCCAAATTCATTTATTAAATGAATTTGGCTGTCAACTATTTACTTATAAAGTATTCTGTATTGGCTGTTCTTGCCTTTTGTCAACTGTCAATTGGCGACTGGCGACTGGTGACTGGTGACTGTTTAAATATCGATTGCTTCACCATAAGCCACTGCCACAGCCTCTTTCAACGCTTCGCTCATAGTTGGGTGAGGATGAATTGCATTGAGGATTTCATGGTTGGTGGTTTCCAGTTTGCGTGCAGTAACTACTTCAGCAATCATTTCTGTTACACCGGCGCCAATCATGTGAGCTCCGAGGAATTCTCCGTATTTGGCATCGAAGATCACTTTTACAAATCCATCAGTATTACCGGATGCACTTGCTTTACCACTGGCCATGAAGGGGAATTTACCCACTTTAATTTCATAACCTGCATCCTTAGCTGCTTTTTCCGTATATCCTACAGAGGCAATCTCAGGTGTGCAGTATGTGCAGCCCGGAACATTATTATAATCAATTGATTCGGGCTGGTGGGCATATTTTTTCTCGAGATAGCCAATACTTTCAGCAACCGTGATACCTTCTTTACTGGCCACATGTGCCAATGCCTGGCCAGGTGAACAATCGCCTATTGCATAAATGCCGGGAACATTGGTCTGACCTGTTTTATCTGTAATTATTTTTCCTTTATCTGTTTTTACACCCGTTTCTTCCAGGCCGATATTTTCAATATTTGCCGCAATTCCAACAGCACTCAGGAGGATATCTGCTTCCAGAACAATCTCACCTGTTGCACTTTTTACTTTTGCCTTGACGCCTGCACCACTTGTATCTACACTTGTTACCTCACTGCCGGTCATAATGGTAATGCCCTTTCTCTTGAATTGCTTTTCCAATTCTTTGCTGATGTCTTCATCTTCTACCGGAACTATTCGCGGCAGGAATTCAACTATGGTTACTTTAGTGCCCATGGTGTTATAGAAATCGGCAAATTCCACTCCAATCGCTCCACTTCCAACAACGATCAGGCTTTTGGGTTGTTCGGGAAGAACCATCGCCTCTCTGTAACCAATAATCTTTTTTCCATCAACAGGCATGGCCGGTAACTGACGGCTACGCGCACCTGTTGCAATGATGATGTATTTTGCTTCCACTATTTGTTTGCTTCCGTCTGCTGCACTTACTTCTACTTTTCCTTTACCGGCCAGTTTACCATAACCCATCACTACATCGATCTTATTCTTCTTCATCAGGAACTGAACGCCTTTGCTCATTTTATCTGCCACACCGCGGCTCCTTTTAACTACTGCACCAAAGTCGTGCTGGATATTACTGCCTGAAATTCCGTAATCGGCACTATGTTTCATATACTCATAAACCTGTGCACTTTTTAAGAGTGCCTTAGTTGGTATGCAACCCCAGTTAAGGCAAACGCCGCCAAGGCTTTCTTTTTCAATGATTGCAACCTTGAATCCCAGTTGAGAAGCACGTATAGCTGCCGGATAGCCACCGGGGCCGCTGCCCAAAACAATAACGTCGTATGCCATATGAATGAGGTATTAAATGATGAGATGCGAAAATACTGGCAAATCAGGAAACGGCAAAACAGTCGCCAGTCGGGAGTCGTTAGTCATTAGTCAACAGCCGGAATATTAGTCGGGAGTCTTTAGTCGTTAGTCAACAGCCGGAATGCTAGTCTTGAGTCGTTAGTCATTAGTCATGAGTCAACAGCCATAGGAGTAATTAATTTGAAATAGAGTATATTAAACTGAGATAATCAATATTTACTCTGGTAGTTTGTCTCCCTGTATTGGCTGTTGACTATCGACTAAAGGCTATTGATCGCCTTTGGCTGTTGACTCATGACTAATGACTATCGACTAATAACTATCGACTCCCGGCTAATGATCCGGCTGTTATTGGCGACTGGTGACTGTCGACTGGCGACTACTAAGTGGTTTTGCTTCTGATAATTGAAGTAAGCTGAGATGCGCTCATGGCGCCGCTTTGTCGCCATAATTGTTGTCCTTTTTTAAAAAGGATCAGGGTAGGTACCCCTCGTACTCCATAATGGGAAGCTGCCTGCGGGTTTTTGTCAACATCCACTTTGAGAACCCTCAGGTTTTGGCCATGCTGGTCTGCCAGCTTTTTAAGTTCGGGGGCCATCATCTTGCAGGGTCCGCACCATTCTGCAAAAAAATCCACTAATACCGGGGTTTCATCATTAATGATTTCCTGAAAACTTGCCATAGTAAAAAGAGTTAAGGCCGGATTGGACCGGCCTGTTTATTTATTTGGCGGTTTGTTTAACCGGGCAGGTACTGATGCCGAAAATAGCATAAAGCGGGCAAAAGCTGATTAAGCTTGTAGCTACAAAAACACCAGCCAGTATCAATAAAACAAGGCCCAAAGTACCTGAAATTACATTAGTGAGATAGAGTGTTGCAATGATAGCTGCAATAATTACCCTTACAAGTCTGTCGGCGCTGCTTAAGTTCTTTTTCATAATTGATTTAGTTTTTTAGCATTTGAATGATTTTAGCAATCGCAACTGCCATTAAAAGACAGATGAAGCAAACCAATGCAAAACGAATTACGATCGATATTTTCATTTTAACCTGTTTGCAGGTACAAAGTTAGCTTTGGGTTTTGGGGAAAGAGGTGACCAAGGTCACCACAGGGAGCTTTTTTTAGGAAATAATTTCAATGCCCTTTTCAGTTTGCCTGACTTTATTTTCCTTTTCCAGTTTCTTGAGCGTTCGGGTGATTACTTCCCTGGAAGTGCCCAAATCCTGTGCAATCTGCCGGTGTTTAACCTGTATAAGCGTGGTTGCTTTGACATTGCTCAGCTCCTGCAGGTAATCATATATGCGCTGGTCGAGACGGTTGAATAATAACTGCTGTATCGTCTCTATCAGTTCAGCATACCTGATATCATATTGTTGATAGAAAAGACTGTTCAGTTTGGGATAGGTCCTAAGCCATTGAATAATTTTCTCAGCAGGAATAAGTAACAATTGAGAGGGTTCTTCGGTTATGGCAAAAATTTTACTGGGGTCGTTATTGAGTATGGCGGAAAAAGACATGATACAACTTTCACTGGGCCGGATATAATAGAGCAGGAGTTCCCTGTTTTCTGCCTGTGTAAAAACTTTGACCAGTCCTTTCATTACAATGGGGATGACCTTTACATATTGGCCTTCGCGGAGTATTTGTGTGCCCGAATCAAGTTCAATCCATT
>JAHEEX010000202.1 GCA_024640465.1 Sphingobacteriales bacterium
CGGCCGTTTTTTATTCTACATAATCTTCGAGCCAAATTAATATTTCGTCATATCTTTTGACGCCGGAAGCAACATCAATTACAAATTGATATTTTGTCTCCTCATTTGCGATAATGTCAATTCCATTTTTCTTGAGAAATAAACGCATTAATACATAGCCCGTTCTTTTATTGCCATCCACAAACGGATGATTCGCTAAAAGACTTTCTATCAAGGAAGCTGCTTTTTCAATTACACTCGGGTACAATTCAACATTGTCAAACGTCTGAAATGGTCTGCTTAAAGCGGATTCAAGTGCATGAAAATCTCTTACGCCACTGGAACCACCAAAGGTTTTGATGAGAAGGTTATGAATATAAACTGTTTCCTGAATTGAAATCATTTTGCAAGTTTCTCCAGTAAGCCTTTATCCTCTTCAAGAATTTGGTTTATTGCAGAAATATTAAAAATGCTTGAACCATTTTTAAGATTTATCTGCTTAAGAAAAACCAATAATTCCTGCAGTGCCTTGTCAGATAGAGTATCAAGCACTTGAATGATTTCTACTTTGATTTCGTCCTTAGACATAATCACTAGGTTTATATGAAATTAAAGTTAGTTAATTTTTGAGCACCGAGCTGCGGAAAAAAATGGACGCTAACGCCTAAATTTATACAATTGTACGCAGCTGTCAAAACAATCCAATATTGATTCTCAGATATATAGTATTGCGTTTATATATTGCCAAAGTCAGGTGCTCATTTTAATAAACATAGAAACGCATTGCGTAAAATATGCTGTCAGGAATAAGTGGGGAATTCTAATGGCAAAAATTAATACCTCGCATACTTACAAATCAAATATAATCTTCAAATTTTCCCTTACCTTCTCCTGCTGAACGACTGATAAAACACCTGCTTTTTTCAATAGTCGCCTATTTTCTATCGCCCGCAACTGATCAATCATTATATCACAGTCCCCCTTTAACTTGGCTATCCCTTTTTTCAAATGAACTCGTAATATGGCTGATTCTGGCTGTACAACAGTGGTTATCGGACAAATAATGGTCGATGGATGTTCGCCATTTAAAAGATCTGTCTGAATCACCAACACCGGCCTGACCTTGCCCGCCTCAGTACCCCTCTTCGGATTTAATTCGGCAATCCATATGTCAAATTGCTTAATCTTCATTGTCCATTGCTTCAAACTCCGCTAATATCTTCATAGACTCCCTCTGAACCAGCTTTGATTCCTTCTTTAACTGAGCAGTCAGTAATTTTCGCTGCTGTAACAAATTATAAAACTGTACCGCCTCATTAATATACCGGTTACGGTTCTTCCGCACCTTCTTCAGTATCCGCTCCGTTTCCAGGAAAACCTTTTCATCCATTTTTAAACTCAGATTTTTCATGCACCTAAGTTACAAAATAGTATATACTTTTAGTATTACTATCGAAAATTATATCTGCCTTATTTTGATTCACTCGCATTCGGCAGATCCAAATCATCCAACGGACTCCTGATATGCTGCATTGTTTTTATACTCACATGGGTATACCGTACTGTCGTCTTCAAACTTTCATGGCCCAGCAACTCCTGGATAAATCGTATATCGGTTCCCGACTCCAAAAGATGCGTAGCAAAACTATGCCTTAATGTATGTATCCCTCCTTTCATCTTAATGCCTGCCCGATCCTTGGCTTCCCTGAACACCTGCTGAACACTGCGTATGGAATACATCTCTCCGTTGGCACCCTCAAATAAATACTTCTTAGGCCGGTACATTTTAAAATAACTCCGAAGGTTCTCGAGCAAAACCGGAGATAATGAAACTAACCGATCCTTCTTCCCCTTTGCCCGCTTTATAAAAATGGTCATCCTATCTGAATCAATGTCTGCTATCTCAAGATGCACAATTTCACTTACCCGCATTCCGGCCGCATAGGCCAGCATGAGTATGCATCGATGCTTTAGATTATTCGTCTTTTGAATTAGATCAATCAGCTTCGATTTGGCATGCACCCTGGGCAATAACAACGGCTTGATCGGCCTGGGTATCTCATATACTTTCCGCTCCCCTTTCATCACTTTCTCAAAATAAAACTTGATCGCATTTACAGCCGTGTGGATCTGAGATTCTCCATATTTTCGTTTTTCGATCAGCCATAATAAATAAGACCTGATCTGTTCCTCATTCAGATCATCTACAGATCTTGTCCCTAATAATTCTAATAGAACAGCAAACTCTACCCGGTAAAGCTTTAACGTATTCATACTATACTGCTATAACACAAGTTCATTCAGCATATTTTCAAGCGCCTGAAAATTATGCGCTGTGAGTTTTTCTGTGAGATACAACATTGTTTTCAACGGCATGGGAAGTTTCCTTCCTGCCAATTGCAATCGGAATACGTCGATTTTTAATTCGGCTACTAACGCCATAAGTTTAACCAATTGCTGATAAGCCTCATTCGTACAGGGTATATGCCAGCTCTTTTCCCGGCCACTCCATTGCGCTCCTGTTACCTGGCGCACAAGTCTGTCGATCTCATTATGCCGCGCATACCTGAGCAATACCCTTTCCTGATTGCCAATTAATGCTAACCGGAGTTCAATATGATTTTCCATACAAACAGCTTAAGCATTGCGCAATTCCCAATCACGCAAGCCTCTTTCATAATCATCCGATTGAATAGCCTTTTCGATCTTAACCTTATTAGGAGTTTTTACCTCTGGCTGGTTCTTTGAAACTAAAGCCATCTTTAAAGGCTCAACATCTATTATATATCTTTTCGATAAATCTGCCATTAGCTTTTCTGCCACCGCTTTTGTACAAGGCAATAAATAACACTTGTGCGTTTTCGTCCATACCGCTTTTGACTTTTTCACATATGCATTAAAGTTCAACTCATCCGGACCAAATACACTGATCCACTCTTTCTCACGATGATATACATATCCAAGTATCACTTTTTTCATCCAGCAAATATCGGTATCAAAAAAGGCGGTTCAAGGTGAAAAACACCCATAAAAAAGAGTATTTAACCGCTAAGAAGAAAGTCTGCAATAACAAGTAAATAATTAAATACCAGGATTAGCTAGAGACGTCGCTTTGATTTTGGCGGCCTTGAAAAAATGGCGTTAAAAAAATGGCAGCGAATGCCGTTAAAAACCCGGCGTTGTTTGAGCCGGCAGGTTCTTTTCATCGGATGTTTTTAACGGCGAGTTCGGCGGGTTTAGGCATGAGCAGCCATTTTTAGCCATTTTTTCACTCCCGCACGTGCGGGATGATTTTTTTTGTTAGTTTTTTGCCACAAGGCAAAAAAGTAAAATAAAATTCAAGTATGGAATCTCTACCGCCCCTGCATCATAACCATAGAAATAGCATAATTTCAACGGGTGAAAACTACCGCTTACAGCCATATGACTGATCAGGACCTGCTGGAGAAATTCAGGCAGAGCACAGACAACTCCTGGCTGGGCATCTTGCTGGAACGATACACCCTCCTGCTCTTTGGCGTTTGTATGAAGTACCTGAAAAATGAAGAGGAAGCGAAAGATGCCGTTCAACAAATATTTCTTAAAGCACTTACAGAACTGCCTAAATACAAAGTAGACTATTTCAAAAGCTGGCTGTATACCATCGCCCGGAACCATTGCCTGATGAAACTGCGTGATAAAGGCAAACAAACGGTGGAAATAAATGATAGAATGTCCTTGGCTCAATCTGCAGAAGAAGAAAACAAACAGTTGTTCCACCAGATGAAAGACCGGGAATTCACCCTCATGAATGAAGCCTTGAATGAACTTACCGAAGAACAAAAAACCTGTATCGAAGAATTCTACCTCGGCCAAAAAACTTACCAGCAGATTGCCGATAAAACCGGATTCAATTATATGCAGGTAAAAAGCTATATTCAGAACGGCAAACGAAATTTAAAAATACTTTTGCAAAAACGATTGGGACAGTCATGACAGATAAATGGAAAGACATATTGACCCAACATGCTTCGCTGGATCCACAGAAACTGATGGACTACCTGGAAGGAAAACTGTCTGATAAGGAAAAACATGAAGTGGAATCGGTACTGGCCGATTCCGCCTTTATGGATGATGCTGCAGAAGGACTGAGTGAACTTAAAGACAAACAAAAGATCGCTTCAATATTATTTGAACTCAACAGCCAGCTGCATAAAAAAACACAGCAAAGAAGAAAACTGCAGTTCACAGACAGACTTCCTTTCCCTGGCTGGCTGGTATTCACCACAGTTACTATTATTTTACTTATTGTACTGACTTATATCATTTACAAAATGTACACTACTGCTAATTAACTGCAATTTTTAATAATATAACATAAAGTCCAGCCACGGAACACACTGAAAAAACAGCCGGTTATACAGCCTCTTGTATTCCTGTATTTGTCTTTTTCAGGCTGTTAATCCGTGGTTTCTGTGGCTAAATTTAAATGAGCATATATATCTCCTTCATTAAAATTACTCATCGGCAAAATTGCCTGATCATGGTTTCCTGCTCAGGATAATGACTTAATAATTCTTCAACTGTGCCTAACTCAAAATCTTCAAAATCAAAACCAGGGGCCACTGTACAACCTAAAAAGGAAAATCCCTCCGGATCATTTGGCTGTGCTGCAAACCAATGACCAGCTTTGATGGTTGCCTGGAACACCTGCCCAAAATCAATCTTGTTGCCCATGGTGATCAATTCAAATCCCCCTTCGGGAGACAGCACATAAATGTTCAACGCTGAGCCTGCATAAAAATGCCAGGTCTCATCACTCTGAATTCGATGAAAAGCTGAAAACTGTCCGGCACCTAATAAATAGTAGATGGCAGTGGAAAAAAGCCGCTCACCATGATACCTTAACGGCAGGCATTCTTCCTGTATATGTTCCGCAGAACGATAAGTCTCTTTATAAAATCCGCCTTCAGGATGGGGCAACAGATGATAATTTTTTATCAAGTCTGATTCTGTTATGGGCATAGGTAAAAGTATCCCAAAAAAATACTTTTTGTTTATTAATAAATATTTATTTCTTTTACAACGCTAAACGCAACCCAAACACCGCTAACCTCAGCTTACACCCACACTTTCCATTTACGATTCCTTGTCTATATAGTCCCTGGTTTGATTAACCAACCAATACCAACTGCAACAAAAAAGTCCGGCTGAACACCGGACTTTTTTAATGTATTGCTTAGCTTCTTTTTTCCTTTGCGGTTAAGCTTATTGATATTGAATATACATCGGCATTGGTTTCAACTTTACCAAATCTTCAGGCGTCATAAACTTATACGGAGCTCTCTTCAAATCATTTTTATAAAAGAGTTTAAACCCGGTGAACTGTACCGGCTCCCTGAAAATAAATGTTTTGTATGTATTGATCTTCTTCGCAGGCTCTCCCCAGCCATCCATGTGCATCACAATCTGAACATCAGGACTGGTTTTGATATTTTTATAGTTGGTCACCATACCCTGGGTAAAACGATGCACCACTAAAATCTTTGGCGGCAGGTTATTATCTTTTACCAGCTTGGCCAGGTAATTAGAAGTGTAATTGATATCGGCTGCATCAAAAGTGCCAATAACCGATCCGGGTTTCTGACCGCCTTTCATAGAAAATTCAGGATCGATGCCCAGGTGTACATTTGGTTTTTTAAGGTATTCTTCCAGCAATGGAATCTCCGTTTGTAAATTGCTCAACGCTACCTGCACATCGATAAATACAATGGCATTGATTTCTGCAGCCATCGCCAGTACTTTATCAATTTCCTTAAAGGGCATGCGCAGTTTATACTTACCATCTGCACCGGGACTTCCCTGGGCCGTAACAGCTATATAATGTAATGCTGGTTGAACCGGAGTTGTAGGATCTGCTTTTTCCCATTTGGCTACTTCTCCTTTTAACTTGGCCAGCATTTGGTCCTTGGGCAATTCACCCAAAATTCCCATACGGGTAGAATACAGGTTGCCATAATATGCAACCACTCTTTTATATGGAAGTATCGCCCCTTCTTTTGGAATTGGCGCATTTACTGGCCACTTGCCGGAACTGTCGCCGTTGGTTATATGCACCAGCATCTTATTATAAAGCGCCGTATCAACAATAACAGGTGCGGAAGCAGGGGTTGAAACAACTACTGAATCTTTTGAAACAGCCTGGATCGCACTTGCAGCAACCTGTACATCCTGCTTATCGGTTTTTACATTGTTACAGCCAAATTGAAGAATGGAAAAAAGGGCAATCGCCCCGGAAAAGAGCCTGAAATGGAACATAGGAATGGATTTCTTTGAATTATTTGAATAACAACGTGGTTTTGAATGCATTATTTTATTTTCTGGGGGCAAATTTAGGGGGAAAACCATGATTTAACAGCATAATGTAAATGTCTGAACCATGATTTTGTGGGATTATAGAGATTATGATGATGAATTGGTAAAAATTGATGATGAATAAGATAAATCCGGGGAGACAATAATCCTCACTCAATAATAGATCATTCAGGCATTCACGGGTAATACCCGCAAGCATGGAAAATCGCTTCTTCAATAGAACGATAAAAGGCGCACAAAAAAACCTGCCACTTGGCAGGTTTCCAAAATTGTTAATTAAATTAATCAGGCTTTCTTCTCCGGAACATCATCACCGTCGAATTTATCAACGATCTTATCCCAAAGTTTACCAGCGCCTTCTTTGAGGTCCTCCAGTTTGTCTTTTGCCTCAGCAGTAAGCTCACCAGATTTAGCTTTATCCCACAGTTTCTCAGCACCTTCTTTCAGGTCCTCCAGTTTTTCATTGGCTTCCTTGGTCAACTCTCCTGATTTAGCTTTGTCCCAAAGTTCTTCAGCCTTATCTTCTACAGTATCCCAGGCTTTACCGGCTTCCGTAGCCAGTTTGTCTGCAGCGGCAGTGATTTTTTCAGTTGTTGATTCGGAAGCAACTATTTTTTCAGATGCATCCTTAACCGGTTCGTTAGCAAGATTTTCAGACATGATAAATACATTTTGTGTGATGAAATAATGTTTGGGGCTTTCCGCTTGGAGTATTAGAGGATGTGAAAGATACGAAGAAAAAGAAGACAAAATGGGTTGTTAAAGGTTAAATTTAAGTTGCCAAAGAC
>JAHEEX010000326.1 GCA_024640465.1 Sphingobacteriales bacterium
GTTTTGGGATCTACATCTACAAAAACCGGCTTAAGTTGCAACAATGCAACAACCTCAGTAGTGGCAATATAAGTGAATGATGGTGTAATTACTTCATCCCCAGGCTTCAAATCGAGGGCCATCATTGCTATCTGCAACGCATCAGTTCCATTTGCACAGGGAATGACATAACCAGCTCCTGTATATTCACCGAGATGCTGGGCAAAGTCCAAAACCTGTTTTCCACCTATGAAAACGGAACTTTCCAAAACCCCTAAAACGGCATTATCTATCTCTACTTTTATATGGTGGTATTGCTGCTTAAGATCCACCATTTGAATTGGGCGCATACTAATTGGGTTTAAAAGGGCACAAAAATACTAAAATAAGCGTACGCATTAACTTAGCCATTAGATTTGCAGTGATTAATTAATGTAATCAGTTTTGCTGCAATTATATACTTTCTCCCTTTTTCTGTACACTTTGGGTATCAGGATAGCTTCAATCTGGAACCCTAAAGCCCGACTATGGACAAATGGCAGAAAGAACATCTTCTCCTTGCTTGAAAAGAATTTCAGTACCGGGAAAAAGAAAACCATTTGGATGCATTGTGCTTCCCTCGGTGAATTTGAACAAGGCCGTCCTTTACTGGAGTCTATCAGGGAAGCATATCCCAATTATACCATTTTATTGACATTTTTCTCTCCATCTGGTTATGAGATCAGGAAAAATTATCCAGGTGCCGATTTTGTTTGTTATCTGCCAGCAGACAATAGAAAAAATGCCCAGCGGTTTTTAAAGATTACCCGACCGGACCTGGCGATTTTCATCAAGTACGAATTCTGGTATCATTACCTGGCCCAGTTAAAAGAAAACAAAATACCCACTTTGCTTGTATCGGCCATTTTCCGTAACACCCAACCTTTTTTTAAATCTTATGGTGGTTTCTGGCGAAAAATGCTTTCCTGTTACCGATATATTTTTGTTCAGGATAGCAAGTCCTTTGATTTGCTTAAGGGTATTGGTTTTGAAAAAAATACAGCCATTTCTGGTGACACGCGATTTGACCGGGTACTTGCGATAGCCGAAAATGAAATAAATCTCCCTATTATTAAAGACTTCTGCGAAAGCCAGGATGTTTTGGTTGCCGGAAGTACATGGATTGAGGATGAAGAGGTTATTGACCATTACGCCAATAACCATCCTGAAAAAAGATTCATCATCGCTCCACATGAAATTCATGAAGATCATATTCACGAGCTGGAAAAACTATTCAGGAATGCTGTACGATATTCAACTTTAACATCAGTTATCAATGAAACAAACCGGTCAGAAATGTTAGCCGGGAAACATATCCTGATCATCGACAATATGGGAATGTTGTCGAAACTCTATTATTATGCCACTATAACTTATGTGGGTGGTGGATTTGGAGGTGCCGGTATTCATAATATCCTGGAAGCAGTAGTATACGGTAAGCCGGTTCTTTTTGGTCCGGTAAATCAAAAATCGCGGGAAGCGCAGGACCTCCAGAAACTGGGGTCGGCTATTTCCATTCAAAGTGCAGTGGAACTTGAAGAAACCCTGAATGTATTATTTACTGACAAAGAAAAATGTAAGACACTGGGAAATTTGGCTTCAGGATATGTTCGAAAAGAATCCGGGGCTACACTGAAAATCATGCATTTTATTCAGGAAAACCGTCTTTTGACCAATTGAATGAATTGCTGAACCTGTGGGTTTTCTTCCTTCCAACCCATTTTTAATGTTAACTCCCGCTGGATCCAATATTCGGCTTCTGGTAAAATCGAAAAACTGTTCAGAGTTTTTAAAGTCCGTTCAAACATGTCTTCATTACCATTAAATAACTCGTTGATATACAGGTAACGGTCGTTTATGCCAATAGCCTTTTTCAGGTCTTTTACAGGTGAATCCTGAAGCCTGTCTGCAAGTTCTGTCTTTGCTGTTTTATGCATGTCGTTCAAAGAAGCCTCATCCAGGCTTACCTGTTGATTAATATCTGTTGCCTTTGGTGGGATTACAGCAGAATCATTTGGCAAATATGCATGATGAGAAGCCAATGTAGGGATTTCATCCAGTGGATCAATGAATTCCTCCGGCATGGGTCTTCCCTTCAGGCTTAATTCATTCTTAAGTTCTGCGGATTTTCTCAGTGCCATTAATTCAGCTTCAATTTCATTTTCATCAACCTGAAGTACTTCAATGATCTTTTCTTCCGAATGATTTATAACAGGTGTGGGAACATTTTGAGTTTGCTCCAGTGAATTCATACCAGGTACTATAACCGAAATCTTTTTTCCTTTATTGTCGTTTTGTTTATTATTCTGCAAACCCATTATTTCGGCCTGAAGCAATTGAAGCGTCACCATAAGTTGACCCCGATCAGCTTTCTGCTGAAATTGTTCTTTGAGTTTTTCCAGTAAAACCTCCGCTCTTTCCATAGTATTGTGGTACTTTTGTACGTTATTCACCGTAATTTTTAACAGTACAAAGGTACAAACAGTTTATCAGAATATTTTCCAGCATGTTTATTGAACCAAATATCAGGGATGGTGCAGGCGGATGGGTAGAAGTAATCTGCGGCTCCATGTTTTCAGGAAAAACAGAAGAACTAATCAGAAGGCTGAAGAGAGCGCGTATTGCCAATCTCAAAGTAGAAATTTTTAAGCCTGCGGT
>JAHEEX010000203.1 GCA_024640465.1 Sphingobacteriales bacterium
GACATACTTTGGCGTCCTGGCTTTCCACTCCCTCATCATGGCATGATGAAAAGGATAGTCTTCAAACTTCATATAGTACGATTCCGGGGCTTTCCCTTCCTGGGGATTAGTTGCCCAAACCTTATTGGAATTATCCGGTTCGTTGTAAATATTGATGATGCAAAAAGTAAGTGAAAAATCCAGTTTCGTTAGTTCGTGAAGCAATGTCGCTACCAGATCAGATAATTCTCCCGAGTCCTGCATGGCCATGGCCCGGGCCCTTACCCGCTCCAGGCCCAGCTCAATTTGTGATTCCCTTGTCTGGGCTTCTGCTTTTTGCAGGTCGAGGAAGCGGGTGTAGGTTTGCTCGAATACCTGTGCGAATCTTTTAAACAGGTACTCCTCACCGTAAGGTTCAGTGGTAATGATCAGTAAATAACCTTTACTGAAATAAGCCGCATGCCATTTTTGCCAGGCGGGCACCGGAAAACCTGCCGCTGCCATATTTTCAAAAATGGGACGTACCGCCGGGAGCGACATCAGATAATCGTAATGGGCTTTTAGATCGCCCCCCGCTTTTTGTTCTGTGAAATAAGCCTCGCCACTCTCCCATGCCGCATACATTTTTTTATGCGTAGCATCTTCCGTGTGCGGAATATAAAAGGGTGGCTGAATACCTGCTTCCGTGCACATCCAGAATTCATCAATAGGATCATCCTTTTTACACAATCCTATACCCGTAGTCCAGAGATGAACGCCGCCAAGGCCTCGCAGTTCATTGAATAATACCGTGGCCACATCACCCAACTCGGTACTTTTCTGCATGGCCATCGTCCGGGCCCGCACCCTTTCCAATGCCAGTTCCACCTGGGCTTCCCTGGCTTGTAATTCAGCCTGTTTCAAATCATTGAAACGGATATAAGCCTGTTCAAACACTTTACCAAAACGCATGAGAATGGTATTCTCTTCATTGGTATATGGGATACCCGAAAAATTTTCGATGTAGAGAGAACTATTATCAAACAACACCGTTGATGCTGCAAGGCCGGGACAGGTTAAATAAAAATCTTTTGATGCCTCAGATAACCCCGGGATGTATGATAAAAGCTCCTGATAAAATGTATTCTTCTCTTCAAAATTTAAATGAGTGGCAAAGAAATCAGCCCCTTTTTCTTTTGCTTCCCTGAATTGATTTGCCCAAACTGATTCAAAATACGGATGCGTTATTTTAGAAGGTATATCCTGCTCATCAGCGATCCAAAAATGCCAGTCTCCTCCCGGGGTATAGTCAACAACAAAACCCGAATGGTCAAGACGAATTTTTAAATGAATGAGTTGCTGGTAAACTAATTTGATTACTTCTTTAAGCTCCTCACTTTTTTGCATGCCCATTGTTCTGCTTCTCACTCTTTCCAATGCTGCTTCAATCTGGGCTTCCCTGGCCTGGGCTTCGGCTTTTTTCAAATCTAGAAAACGGATATAAGCCTGCTCAAAAACATTTGCAGAGCGCCGCAGTAGATTCCCGGATGTTGCATCGGGTTCACTATAGGTGACCATTACCAACGCGCCACCGGAAAAATCAGCAACTGACCAATAAGCTTTCAGATCTTGTACCGGCACTGTGCCCACAGATTGCATGATTGATGTATGCAGCTCAGGTGCATACTCTTTCATAACATTAAGCCATTCTACAATTTTTTCAGCTTTATTAACCAATATATAATCTCTGCTCCCATCTTTATAATGTTTCGTCAATTCATCCACAATCTTCAATCCTTTTTTTGGAAAGCGAGCCTGGGTTTGCAAAATTTCACCTTCTAAACCGGGTGCCTTCATGGCACTCCACGATGCAAAAGAATCTTCATCATCATACAAATGAATAGCGCAAACCTCCAGGTCTTTTTGACCAAGCAAGCCCATTTGTTTTCGCAACTCTAGTGCCACATCTTTTAATTCCTGAGAGTTGTGCATGGCCATAGCCCTGCTACGCACCCTTTCCAATGCCGCCTCAATTTGTGCTTCCATTGTCTGGGCCTCCGCCTGCGCTACATCCATATATCTGCGGTACGCAAATTCAAACACATTCCTGAAACGCTTGAGCTGTTCCAGCTTTTCTGCTGAAATTGGACCGAAAGTTGAAATCCCAATAGCACCCGTTCCGATGGAATAGAAATAATAATACAGGGCAGAAACATTATCAATGCGTGGATCATCTTTCTCACCGATTCTTTTTCGAAACGCTTTCCACTCTTCCAGATCCTGGCCACTGAAAACCGTTTCTGAAAATGCATCATGCGTACTCCGGATCTGTTTGATCTGTTTTTCAATAACCGGATGAATATTATAGTTTAAGTGATTGATGCTTTGGCCAATCTCATCGGAATAATCATAATTTATGAAAGTGCTTTTTTCATCATTATGGATGTTGATCATGGCATTCCTGAGTTCCGAAAAACCCATGCTTCGAAGTTCTTTGTACAACACTTCGCAAATGCCCGGCAGGTCGTCGGGTTTGCGCATGCCCATTGCCATTGTACGAACTCTTTCCAGGGAAGCTTCCATGGCCAGTTCCCGGTTCTTTTGCTCCAGTTCTATTGTTCTTCTTTTAATGGCATCGCGCAATTCAATATTTTCCCTCGATATTTTTTCTGTTGCAATATTCTCACCTTCTTCAGCCCTGATATCGGGCATGGACGAATGCTGGTGAATGAATTTCCACGTACCTTCTATTTTCTGCAAAAAAGAGGATGCCCTGAACTTGGCATAGAAGACCCAATTGCCTTCAGTCAGTACATACAAATCAGTTTGCTCGGTGATGAGCATAAAAGGATCAACCGGTTCAATCTTTTTTACCCTGTTTCTCATCTCCAGCTTTCCGGCTATCTGGTCGATGGTAGTTTCAATGAAATGAACGGCATCTTTCTTATTATCAAAAACTTCCGATTCCACACTGCCGATTTGGGTGTAGTCATCTGCAAGCACGGATGCCAGGGTTGATATGTCACCTGTGAGATAGCTGTGCCAGTATGTTTCATAAACCTGCCATAAGGCGGATTCTTCTTGGTTGGAAAGAGTCATTGTATGCAAATCAGTTATTTATTTTTTTAAAAGAAAGTTTATCACCCGCCTTGTTTCCACCTTCAACTCACCGCTATGTGTTTGTGCAATATCATTTTTTGTCTGAACTGTGATTTGGGGGATTTCTGGGATTAATTTGATTCTTGAACATCATATAATCCATCCTGCCAATCCATCCAATCCCCTAAATCCTGCTCGGCAAGATGATCACAAACTCACTCCCCTCTCCCTCCTTCGTCTCCACCCTCAATTCCCCGCCATGCGCTTTCACAATATCATAACTCAAACTCAATCCCAATCCTGTCCCCTGGCCTGTTGGCTTAGTGGTAAAGAAAGGTTGAAATATTTTATCCAGCACTTTTTGCGGGATGCCATTGCCATTATCACTGACACGGATTTCTATTTTGTCGGTGAGCTTCCTGGTTCGGAGTATAATAAGAGGTTCATATTCGGCCCCAGCCTGTTTGCTTTTTTCTGTAACTGCATAAAAAGCATTATTGATAAGGTTTAACAACACCCGACCAATATCCTGAGAAATGACTGAAACCTTACCAACGGTAGAATCATAAGCCGTTTTCAATGTGGCATTAAAGCTTTTATCCTTGGCGCGTAACCCATGGTAGGCAAGCCTTAAAAATTCATCTGCCAGTGCATTGATATCCGTGGGTTCTTTTTGCCCGCTGCCCTTCTGGCTGTGTTGCAGCATGCCTTTCACAATTGAATCAGCGCGTTTGCCGTGATGGTTGATCTTTTCCAGATTTTGTTTAATATCTGAGGCAATTGCTTTCACTTCAGCAGAATTGCCCTTGTCAATTTCCTCATTCATTTCAGTGATCAGTTCATTACTTAAGTCAGAAAAATTATTGACAAAGTTTAACGGGTTCTGAATTTCATGAGCGATACCTGCGGTGAGCTCCCCTAATGATGCCATTTTTTCGGATTGGATGAGTTGTGATTGAGTGGATTTTAAATCAAAAAGAGTGGTTTCTAAAACTTTGTTTGCTTTCTTTTTAAATTGAAACCTGTTATAAAGGACTGCTGCAAGCAATAATAACAACGCAGCTATAGCCATTAAAAAATTCTTGAAGAGGGAAGAAACTCTATTTTGGCTTTCCAGCTTGGTTATGGAAAGCTCTTTTTCACTTATCAGCTGTTCTGCTTCAAAACTAAAAGCTCGGTATTTATCCTGGTCAGCAAGAAGCATGTCCTGCAGCGCAATAAAAGTTGAATAGGTTTCTGCAGCCTTATCACTTTTACCTGTCTTTTTATACAAATCTGCCAGCATCCTGTAATCTGTCAGTTTCTCAATACGACTGTTGAGTAACCGTTCAATATCCTTTGTAAGTAAAATGATCGCCTCATCCAACTTGTTTTGCTTTATCCTTACAAGAGCGAGATAATAGTCCGGAGCAATAGTTCCGGATGGTGCGTCAACCGGAATATTACTTTCCTGAACCGATTGCCAGCATTTTTTCAACAGATTTTCGGCCTCTTCTAAATTTCCAGCATGTATATTATATAAGGCTTCTGTTTGCAAAAAAGAAGCCCGAATATTTTCAAAATAAGGTGTGGTATCTCTTTTGACAATATTAATATAATGAGCAGCGCTGTCTAATTGATTGGCTTGTATGAATACATTTGCTATTCCAACAGTAGAAGTAAAATTTTGCAATGGGGTCCTCGTTTTTTCCTTCAAAATTAATCTGTAATATTTCAAGCTTTCATTTATATCTCCCTTTTTTGAATAATAAAAAGCGATACCATAAGTGTTATTAATCCATGTGCCTTTTTGTCTTAACGTATCTAAGTAGCTGATTGACTTTTTCATATTATATATAGCGAGGTCAATTAACCCGGATGTATTGTAAAAACCAGCTAAAACAAAATAACACAGAGAAATGCCTGAAGAGTCATTACGGGTTTTATAAAAATTCAGCTTTTGCGTATAATAACTAAACCCATCTTCAATCCTGGTTGTATTACGAAAAGGGATTCTAAGATTGCTTAAAAATCTTACTCTTATATTAGATAGTTCCGGGAGGGTCAGCTCATCTATTTTTTCAATTTGCAATTTTCCATAGTTAATGGCTTTATTGACATCTGTTTTTAAAATACTACTAAAAATCTCAAACCTTATTGCGAAATTTTCCTGGCTTTTATATCCTGCTGCCGCTGTTTCTATCTGAACAACCTGTTCCTCATTTAATCCGGCATTGAATATAAGTTCCCGGGCAGCATCGAAACTGGCGTTATCCAGTTTATTGTTGACATAAGATATATTCAATAGCTGAACGATTGAATCAACCCTGCTTTGCTGTGCAAACAATTGTATGCTTAGGATACTCAGTAAAACTACACCCACTATTGCCGAAATTATTTTATGGCATTTCATACAAAATAAAATTTGAACCATGATATAGGAAAATCAGGTAATCCATCCCGCCAATCCCTCAAATCCTCTAAATCCTGCCCGGTAATTCGATTATAAACTCACTCCCCTCTTCCTCCGTCGTCTCTACCCTCAATTCCCCACCATGTGCTTTCACGATATCATAACTCAAACTCAGTCCCAATCCCGTTCCCTGCCCGGTTGGTTTAGTGGTAAAGAAAGGCTGAAATATCTTGTCCAGCACTTTTTGCGGGATACCGCCTCCATTATCCTGCACTACAATTTCAATTTTATCACCTAGTTTTCTTGTTCTTATTAATAAAGTAGGTTCATAGTTACTGCCCGCCTTCGCTATGGCTTCGGCGGACAAAGCATAAAAAGCATTGTTGATCAGGTTCAGCAATACCCGGCCTATATCCTGGGAAATGACCGAAACCTTTCCGATAGTCGTATCAAATGCTGTTTTCAGTGTGGCGTTGAAGTTTTTATCCTTTGCCCGCAAACCGTGATACGCAAGTCGCAAATATTCATCAGCCAAAGCATTGATATCTGTTGGTTGTTTTTCACCGCTGGTTGTCCGGCTGTGTTGCAGCATGCCTTTTACAATGGCATCGGCACGCTTGCCATGCAGGTTAATTTTTTCGAGGTTGCTTCGGATGTCTGTGGCAATTTGTTTTGCCTCTTCGTTGTTTCCCTTGTCCATCTCCTCCTGCATCTCTTCGATCAATTCATTACTCAGTTCAGAAAAATTATTGACGAAGTTTAACGGGTTTTGGATTTCATGCGCAATGCCGGCAGTGAGTTCACCCAGCGAAGCCATTTTTTCCGCCTGTACCAGTTGCGACTGTGCCTGTTTCAAATCAGTCAGGGTTTTATCCACCTGCTGTTTGGCCGCTTCGAGTTTATTGAAATCCTCATAACGGGCATAGGCAGTCGAAAATGCATCGGCGAGGTTTTGTACAAGTTGTAATGCATCATTACCTAATGCCGAGGTATTACCTACATACAACATGCCTTGCAAAAATGGGAGGAAATGTAAATACAAATCTGTTGGCCTATTTTCTGTGAGGTATTTTTCGCCGGTTGTGATAGCGCCTTGTTGCGCCAGGTTTGTAGTGAACTCAATAAACCTGGCTTCATCCCAATGCTGTGTATACATTTCTTTTTTTCGCCAGCTTTTTACAACTTTGGCTATTTCGCCGGGGGTATTGTATGGCTGGTGAAAAGCGGCAATGGCTTCGCCTTCCGGATTTGACAAATAGGTATTCACCTGTTGGTGCTCTTCGTCCATAATAAAAACACCACAGCGGATAAAGGGCACACCGATTGTGGTCAGTTCATTCCAGATCAATGGAGTGATCCGGTTCAGGTCGCTGGTGGTACGCATAGAGGCTATTTCCGCTCGGACCCGATCAACCGATGCCCGTTTGGTGGCTTCCAGTGCCTGTGCTTCGGCTTTTTGCAGATCGAGGAAACGTGTATAGGTTTGTTCGAATACTTTGGCAAAGCGTCTGAACACATCATGCATTTCAGGGCACGGTTCATAAGTAATGAATATCAGATTGCCGTAAGCAAAATTAGCCAGGTGATCGATTTGATACGTTGGAAATTGTAAGCCTGCATCAACCATACTTCGCAGTAATTCA
>JAHEEX010000043.1 GCA_024640465.1 Sphingobacteriales bacterium
AAAGCAGGATTTTCATCCTGCTATTAATAAATATATTTTCTTTTTAATCTGCCTGTTGTTCTTTGCTTGGCTTTTTCTTATTGCTTTTCGGAGCAATCACCATCAGCATTCTTTTACCTTCCAGTTTAGGGAGTCCTTCAACCTGGCCAACTTCGGCAAGACGCTCGGCAAATTTCAATAAAACCAATTCGCCTCTTTCTTTGAACATGATCGCACGGCCTTTGAACTGGACATAAGCTTTAACCTTATTTCCATCCTGCAGGAATTTTTCCGCATGGCGTGCTTTGAAATCAAAGTCGTGATCGTCTGTTCCCGGTGTAAAACGGATTTCCTTTAATTCGGCCGATTTACTCTTGGCCTTCATTTCCTTCTCTTTCTTCTTCTTATCGTAAAGGAATTTGTTGTAGTCAACTACTTTACACACCGGCGGATCGGCTTGCGGAGAAATCTCCACGAGATCAAGTTCCAGTTGCTGGGCGATTTTAATGGCTTCTGATGTTGGGTAAACGCCTATTTCAACGTTGTCGCCTACGAGCCTCACTTGTGGAACCCTGATGAAATAATTGATGCGGTGTTCCGGTTCTTTCCGGGGAGAAAACCTGCCACGGAAATTGCCCGGGCCGGCTTTTGTAATCGTCTTTTTAGGTAATGCCATAATGAAGTTTCTATAGGTTGCAGTCGGCAGGCTGCTGACTATAGGATAAATTGTATTTAATTAGAATTACTGCCGGTTTTCTTTTTCAGCCTTTAAAGTAAGTAATATTTCTGAAAGTGGTACCATTCCCGCATCTCCCTTCCCTTGTTTTCTCACAGAAACTGATTCTTCCGCAATTTCCTTTTCACCGATCACAAACATATAGGGTACTTTCATCAGTTCCGTATCACGAATTTTCTTACCGATTTTTTCATTTCGGTCGTCTAATTCAGCGCGAATATCCGCTTTTTTCAGTTCAGCCACCACTTTACGGCTATATTCCACAAACTTATCGCTGATTGGTAGCACTTTCACCTGCACCGGTGCCAGCCATAAAGGAAATTTACCCGCATAATGCTCCAGGAGGAAGCCTATAAACCTTTCATGGGTTCCCAAAGGGGCCCGGTGTATGATCAGGGGAACTTCTGGCTGGTTATCCTTATTGGTATAAGATAATTTGAACCTCCTGCCCTGTGCAAAATCTACCTGGTTTGTAGCCAGTGTAAATTCCCGGCCGATAATGCTCCATATCTGCACATCAATTTTCGGTCCATAGAAAGCGCCTTCATCGGGTACCTCCACATATGGAATATTGGATTCTTTCAATACCTGGCGAACCATTTCTTCAGTTTCCAGCCAAAGTTCGGGCTCATCAATATATTTCTGACCCAGTTTCGCGGGATCATGCAGGCTGAGCCGCATTACATATTTATCGATCCCGAATATCTTGAAATATTTCAGGTACATATCATTCACCGCACGGAACTCTTCCGCAAATTGTTCCCTCGAACAATAGATATGCGCATCATTCATGTGCAGGCAGCGAACCCGCATCAAACCAAATAATTCACCACTTTGTTCGTAACGATAGCAGGTACCGTACTCGGCTAACCGAAGTGGCAAATCTTTGTAACTCTTTGGTTCCGCATCAAATATTTTATGGTGGTGCGGACAGTTCATGGCTTTCAGGTAGTATTTAACCCCTTCCAGTTCCATTGGTGGGTACATACTTTCTGCATAATATGGCAGATGGCCGCTTGTCAGGTAGAGACTTTCTTTAGCGATATGCGGGGTAACCACGCGCTTATAGCCGGCATCCTGTTCAGTTTCTTTAGCAAGCCTTTCCAATTCTTCAATGATCACTGTTCCATTGGGCATCCATAAAGGAAGGCCAGGCCCGATATCATCGTCAAAAGTAAATATGCCGAGTTCTTTGCCCAGTTTTCGGTGATCCCTTTTCTTGGCTTCTTCTAACAGTAACAGGTACTCGTCAAGTTCTTTTTGATTGGGGAAAGTAACACCATAAACCCTGGTCAGCTGTTTATTTTTTTCATCGCCCTTCCAGTATGCACCTGCAATGCTGGTAAGTTTGATCGCTTTAATTAATCCTGTATGCGGGATATGCGGACCACGGCAGAGATCGGTAAACTCACCCTGGGTATAAAAGGTGATCTCTCCATCAGTTAACCCGCTCAGCAAATCGAGTTTATATTCATCCCCTTTTTCCGCAAAATATGCAACTGCTTCCGGCTTTGGAATTTCCTTCCGTATATAAGGACTGTTATGTTTAGACAGCTCAGCCATCTTTGATTCCAGTTTCCGCAGGTCATCTTCTGAGATGGTCCTGTCTCCAAGATCCATATCATAGTAAAACCCTCTTTCAACAGCCGGGCCAACCCAGAATTTCACACCCGGAAACATAGATTCCACTGCTTCTGCCATTAAATGTGCCGAAGAATGCCAGAAAGTGCTTTTTCCATCTGTGTCATCCCATGTGAGTAATTTAAGGCTTGAGTCAGCATAGATGGGCCTGGAAGCATCCCAAACCTGTCCGTTTACACTGGCTGCCAGGATCTTCCGTGCAAGGCCTTCCGAGATGGATTTTGCAATATCCATAGAAGAACTGCCTGCCGGGTATTCCCTGACTGCCCCATCGGGAAAAGAAATTTTTATCATCACTTATCTTTATTTGGCTGTTTTTCGATCTGCAGGAGACTGTGGTCAGCTCCCTCAACCGCTTATAAAAAGGACTGCAAATTTAACGAAGTATTGGGTAAGCAAAGCGTTATTTCACAATAATTTGCCGGTTAAATAGGGATATTAACCCGTACAAGTGGATTAAAAGTGAAAATGATATAGTATGGAATGAATTCCGGAACTATATAGGGTAAGATCTTCGGACTTTTTTTATAGATCTGGATTTTTTGGGGCACAAAATTTTTACTTTAAACAGACAGAACTTTTATCGGCTTAATTTGCAGGTCGTGAAATGTTTTTGGGGTATTGAAAACGAATGAATAAGATGAAGCTTAAATTTTACCTTTTAGCGATCTCTATAGTTTTAAGTTGCAGTCTTTCTGCACAGAACCTAAGCGGCCAATGGACAGGTGGTTTTGTTAGCACAGGCGATCCCTGGGGCAGGCAAACAGAATATGTGATTGAACTGGAGGTAAGCGGTGCCGTAGCTAAAGGGTATTCCTATACTTATTTCATCATAGCCGGGAAAAGGCATTATGTTATTTGTCGCCTTTCCGGCACGTATGATAAAGGGAGTAAGTCTGTTACCGTAAGTGAAGTGGAAAAAGTAAAATCCAATACACCACCTGATTTTAAAGATTGTTTTCAAACACATAGCCTTACTTTTTTAAAACAGGGTGATAAGGAAGTACTGGAAGGGAGATGGAAGCCTGCAACAATTAAAGATAATTGCGGTACCGGTGAAACCCTATTAGAAAGAAAAGCATTGGTTCGTGTTGATCCACCTAAGCCGAGTACCCCAGTAGCACAGGAAAAGACAGCACAACCACCCCAGTTGGGAGTAGCTAAAACAACACCGCAGAAATCAACTACGCCTCCTACAGCCAAAGCTGCGCCACAGAAAACAACTACTACGCCTCCTGCAGCCAAAACCACGCCGCAGAAATCCACAACCCCTCCCAAAAAAACAGCAACAACTCCTGCGCCAAAAACCAATGACATAACCAGGCAGCCGGCTCAGGGCACACAAAAACCCAAGACCCAGGCTCCATCAAATGGAACCCGTGAAGTAACAAGCAATACAAAACCAGTACAAAAACCCGCTGTTGTAGATAAACCTCAAACAAAAATTGATAACCCACAGTCACCAACTGTGATCTCTTCAACAAATACCGGCAAGCTCGAAACAAGAACCAAGCAGGTAATTAAATTGATCGAAGTACCTGAATCTTCTTTTAAAATAGACCTGTACGATAATGGCCAGGTAGACGGGGATACGATCTCCGTATTCTTCAATGGCAAGCTTATAGTGTCGAGCAAGCGGTTATCCACTACGCCTATTACAGTAAATGTAAAACTGGATCCAAATAAAGTGGAGAACGAACTGGTGATGTATGCAGAAAACCTTGGCTCGATCCCGCCTAATACGGCACTGATGGTAGTAACGGTTGGGGATAAACGATATGAAGTCAATATCACTTCAACGGAGCAAACAAACGGAACGGTGAGGTTCAAGTTAAAGGAATAGCAGGTAAGGCGTAATTTTTTCAACTTGTATTTATATAAATGTATTGATGTAAATAATAATATCTCACCACACCAGTAAGTAAAAAGTGACTTATTAAGGAAAATCTGTTATTTAACACAGATCCCTTTATCATCTTAAAAATTTAAATCTCCCAAAATAATAATGGTTCTCCGTTCATGAAAATTATTAGTCCACAGAGGGCCACAGAGTATATCCTGAATTGCTCTGTGTCTCTCTATTTTCTCCGTGGCTCTCTGTGGGCTTGTTTTTAAAGTTTCTTCTTTGTTATTTCATTGTCACTTTGATCATATCATAAGCCAACATTAATTTTATTAATAACACGATACGTTTTTTTGTAGTTCTATATATCCCCCTGATTTGCCATTCTTTACCAGTTGCTGAAATTCCCCTATTTTTATATTGATGTCAACTGAATGGATCATACCTGTTGCTCTTGGCCTGGGGCTAAGTGCCAGTGCCGGTTTCAGGGTTTTTGTACCGCTGCTTGTTGCTGCTCTTGCCGCAAAATCCGGCATCATTCCATTAAACCAAAGTTTCGCCTGGATGGCTGCATGGCCCGCGATCATTTGTTTTGGAACTGCAACTGTTCTTGAGATCCTGGCTTACTATATTCCTTTTTTTGATAATCTTTTAGATGCGGTAAATGCACCACTGGCCATTGCCGGCGGAACCTTGCTGGCCACTTCTGTACTTCCAGCGGATAACGAATTACTGAAATGGACCATAGGTCTGATCATGGGTGGCGGAACGGCGGGGATCATACATGCCGGTACTTCCTTTTTACGGCTGGCTTCAACCAAAACAACAGCTGGTGCGGGAAATGCCATTGTATCAACAGGGGAACAAGTAGCAGCTTTCAGTTTTTCGATCTCTTCTTTATTTATTCCGGTAGCCGTTGCCGTTATCATTATAGCACTTATCTTTCTTGTGCTTTATAAATTGATCAACAGGCAAAAAAAATAGGGAACACAATTTGGTTCCCTATGAATTTCTTAGCGGTAAAAATTAAAACCCACCCGCTGGTCTTGGTTTTGGTAAATCTTTTCTCGGTAATTTTTCATCCCTTTGCGCTGTATTATAAACAAATGCTGCAACGATCGTAGCAATTTGTTTAAGGTCGGCCGGAATAAGGTGATCATAAGAATCCATATTGGTATGATGTGTCCGCGTATCATATTCAATCGGATCTTGTATAAACTGGAAACCCGGAAGCCCAACTGCATCAAAAGCCTGGTGATCTGTTCCACCTGTATTTGAAACAGTAATGGTCCCTGCACCAAGGTCTTTAAATGGTTCAAACCAGGCAGCGAAAATGTCTTTTACTTTTTCATTTCCCTGGAGATAGATCCCACGTACTTTTCCGGTACCATTATCAATATTAAAATAACCGGAAAGCTTTTCGTGTTCTGGTTTCAACTGCATGTTTGCAGGATCTGCAAAATGATTTTTGACATATCCCCTGGAGCCCAGGAGCCCTTGCTCCTCACCACTCCATAATGCAATTCGAATAGTACGCTTGGGTTTAACATTGAGGGCTTTGAGAATACGAATGGCTTCCATCATTACAGCAGAACCAGCAGCATTATCTGTAGCGCCGGTTGCACCCTGCCAGCTGTCGAGGTGTGCTCCCAGCATAACGATTTCATTTTTCAACTTTGGATCAGTGCCGGGGATTTCTGCAATAACGTTATATGCTTTAGCGTCTGCTGCGTTAAAGGCAGTTTGTACATCAACATCCAGTTTAACCGGTATTCCTGATTTTGCCAGTCGGCAAAGCATCATATAGTCTTCCAGTGCCAGCATAATATCGGTTATGCCTTCGGGTGAGCTCAGATTGTATCCGGTGATAGGCCTGTATTGGGTGCCCTGTACAAAAATGGTTCCGTCATGTCCCCTTGGGTTCATGCTTAGTATGGCCAATGCGCCTTCTTTCTCTGCCATGTCACGCACCCTGTTACCAATCTGGTTGCCTTGCTGGCGCATGAAGTTTTCGCGTTGCCTGCGTTGTGCTGCAGTATCGGGGGCTTGTTGCTGCGGAGGTAATTTGATGGCTGCCATCGAATCCAAATCCTTATCAGTATACCTGGTGGCATCTGTCTTAAAAGACTGTTTATATGTTTCTTCTCTATACACAAGCACGATCTTGCCTTTCAACTTACCTGTATAATTATTGACCAATTCAGCAGAATCTTTTGCATCCACTAAAATAACTTCGGCCTGTTGTGCTCCACCAGTACCCCTGGTCCATGTTTTAGGATAAGCAATCAAAGGCTTATAATAAGGTGCAGACATGGCCACATATGACTTCTTCAAATCCCAGCCTTTACCAAAATCTCCCCATGCTTCTAATCCAGCATTGGATAATCCCATTTTTTTGAGTTCCGCTACGGCCCAGTTGGCAGCCCTGGTATAACCGGGGGAATTGGTGAGCCTGGGGCCATTGGCATCGGTTAAATGAAAGACAATGTCCATGACCTTTGACCGCTCAAGGCCTTCAGCCCTGATTTTACCGATCATTTCCTGGTCGATCTTTTCTACCTGGACGGAAGGAGCTACACTGGTCTGTGCAAATGATTGTACACAAACAAAAGCAATGAATGTTGATGTGATTAATTTTTTCATGTCTGTTGTTAAGACCTTAAATGTATGAAAAAATAATTCAACTGCTTTCAGGGGAATTGACTGCAATGTGAAGAAGAACGAAAGATTAGAACTTAAAATTCCAGGTAACAGAAGGAATAATGGGGAAAAGCGAAACCTGTTTTGCCTGGACCTGTAAGGTTCCATCATACGGACTACCGGTTTGGTCAAAATAAATAAAGTACGGGTTAGCACGGCTATACACATTATAAATACTGAATACCCAACTGCTTTTAAACTTTTTGGTTGAGTTGGGCCGGGGTGTTAATGTGGCAGACAGATCCAGCCTGTGATAAGCACTCAACCGATACTGGTTTATATTTGAATATTCCTGTGACAGCACACCTTCAACAATGTAAAATCTCTCCGGCAAAGTGGTGGCGTTACCAGTAGCGTAAACGAAGACACCGGAAAATTTCCATTTAGGGTTCAGTTCATAAATACCCACTACCGAAAGGTCATGTCGTCGATCATATTTGGCCGGAAACTTTTCGCCATTGTTCAATTGAGGGAACTTACGCCAGGTCCATGCTAAAGTATAGCCAATCCATCCGGTGAATTTACCCCGCGATTTATTGATATAAAATTCCGCTCCATAACTCCAGCCTTTCCCAAAAACGAACTCTTCCTCACTGTCACGTATAGACGGCGTGTAGCCTTCGCGGTATTCAATCTGGTTCTGCATGGTTTTATAATACACTTCAACCGAAGTTTCAAACATATTATCCTTGAAATTCTGGTAATAACCCAATGCATACTGCCAGCTGATTTGCGGGTTCACGCGGTATGTACTGGGCACCCATACATCCGTAGGCAAAGTTGTACCGGCATTACTCACCAAATGGATATACTGGAAGTTCCTGGTGATTGCAGCTTTTAGAGATGATTCATCGTTGAGGGCATATCTTACCGTTAATCTTGGTTCCAGTCCGCCATAAGTTTTAACCGGATCTAAAGCCCCGTATGCTGTACTGTCGAGTTTATTTCCATCAGCATCCTGGGTATATTTTTTATATGGTCCTACCTGCTGGAATCCACTCCATCTAAGGCCTCCGTTGATTTTGATCTTATCACTAAGCTCCCAGTTATCTTCAATATAAAGCGCTGTTTCATGCGCATATTTTACCTGGGAGTTATTAGGACTAAACACGGTGGTATCCTGTTTGCCGGAAACCACGGAAGGTGTAAAACGATGATAGGTATACTGACCACCAAACTTAAGTTTATGTTTAGGTGAAGCATAATAATCAAAATCCGTTTTGGCATTGTAATCGCGTATACCACTGATCAATTTTAATTGAAAATCATTTTGCAGGGCGCCAAACTCAAAATTATAATCATTATAAACAAGCGTAGTATTGGCGAATAATTTGGGGTTGAACACATGGTTCCAGCGGGCCGTCATGGTTGCATTTCCCCATGGGATATCAATATCAAAGGATCGTTGGTTATTCACAAAATTGAACACATCACGACCAAAATATCCGCTGAAATATAGCCGGTCTTTATCAGAGATCTTGAAATTCATTTTGGCATTTACATCATAGAAATAATATCCCGATCCATAAAACTGGCTGCCTTTTTTAATAAAAGGTTTCGCGAGGGCGTCCACATAAGTTCTTCTTCCGGAAAGTATAAATGAGGCTTTATCCTTTTTAATTGGCCCCTGAATGGAAATTCTTGATGCAACGGTACCAATACCACCTTCCACCTGGTAATCCTGCATATTGCCGTCTTTCATATTGATATCAAGTACGGAAGACAAACGTCCGCCATATTGAGCCGGCATCCCGCCTTTTATCAAGGTAACATTCTTGATGGCATCTCCATTAAAAATGGAAAAAAAACCAAATAAATGCCCGGTATTATACACCACGGCATCATCAAGCATAATCAGATTTTGATCAGGCCCCCCTCCCCTTACATATATTCCGCTATTGCCTTCACCGGCGTTGGCTACACCTGGCATAAGCTGGAGTGTTTTTAAGGGGTCCACTTCGCCAAAGATCACCGGTACAGAGCGAATTTTATTCATCGACAGATCAATCTGTCCCATTTGCGCATTCTTCACATTGGCATCCCTTCTTTTGGCAGATATGATGATCTCCTGGGAAAGGCTGGATTTAGGGAATAAAGCATAATTGATTTGCTCGTTTTTACTGAGACTCAACGGAATTTCAACAGGCAGGTAACCTACAAAGGAAGCAACCAAAATATAGTCACCTGCAGGCAGGGTAATGGAATAAAACCCATAGGCATTGCTGTTAACCCCACGTCCCTGTCCTTTTACAGTTACAGTAGCCCCGATCAGGGTTTCACTGCTCAGTGAATCACGTATGTAACCACTGATGGTGAATTTATTCTGACCATGTGCTATGCCAATGAATAAAAGGAATAAAATTAAAACAATGCTTTTTTTCATGCTGAAGTCCGTGCTATTAACAGTTTCGCCTGCCTAATGTTTAGCTCTATCCATTATCAAAAGGTTATTTTATTTAACCACCAGTGAGTCGCCTAATTCGCCACAATGCAACATACCGGCTTTATACTTGGGATGTTTTTTACCAAGGTAAGGATTCATGATCTCCCTTGAATTACTCAGCCAGTATGCTTTCTCATCATCATTAAATGCCATTGGGCATATCTGCTGATAAACAGGTGTGGCAGTATAATTTACTTCCTGTAACATGGGTAGGAGGTTCTGGCTGATCATGGAGAAAGCCCTTCTTTTCTCTGTTATATCAGTTTCACCTAACAGGCCTTTGGTTTCAGCGGATATATTTCCCCGGTAAGTTTCAATACCATTTACCAGGGAACTATCTGTAAGTATTTCTGCAATCTTCAAACTGTCGGTAAGTTTCAGTAATTCCGATGCTGATTTATCAGCCAATAAAGTATCTGCTTCAACAAGGGCGTCTTTTAGTGTGTAATATGCACTTACCACCGGCGTAAGCCCTTTTTCTGCCAAACTTTGATTTTCTATTGATTTTGACTGGTTTCCAGTTTTTTCTGCAACCTCTACCTGCGCTGTTTTCTGGTCATTACCGCAGGAAAACAAGCCCAAAGACAATAGAAATAACCAGGTTGATTTCATAAAAAATTTTCGGCAAAGGTAAAGGGAAATGGAGCTCCCAACGCTTTGTATTACCTTTGCAACTTTATTTAACATTTCTATTTTCTACCATATGTTAGCTGGTCTGCAAAATGTAACTTTTGAATTTGGTGCCCGAACGATCGTGAAAGATGCTACCTGGCATATCCAACCATACGAAAGGATTGGTTTAATCGGCTATAACGGCACCGGAAAATCAACCTTACTCAAACTCCTGGCAGGGGAATACCTGCCTTCTGCTGGCACTGTTGAGCGCAGCCGTAGTACATCTATAGGATACCTCCACCAGGACCTCCTTAGCTTTGATACCGATGCCTCCATCCTCAAAGTTGCCCTGAGTGCTTTTGAACAGATCCTTAAGCTGGAATCTGAAATTGAAGAATTGGGTAAGGAACTGGAATCTGATTACGACGAAAAGAAACTGCATATCTATACAGATAAACTGCATGAGCTGGAAACCCTGGGGGGATATTCGATACACCACCGTACGGAAGAAGTTTTACAGGGATTGGGTTTTTCCAATGCCGATCTTGAAAGACCGTACCGTCAATTCAGCGGAGGCTGGCGGATGAGGGTTTTGCTTGCGAAGATGATCCTTCAGCAACCTGATCTGTTATTACTTGACGAACCTACCAACCACCTTGATCTGCCATCCATTGAGTGGCTGGAAAAATACCTGGTGCATTACCAGGGAGCGGTTGTAATTGTGAGTCACGATAAATATTTTCTTAACCGGATGGTAACGAAGATTATTGAGCTTTATCAACAGCAGCTTCATTTTTATACAGGCAATTTCGAATACTACGAAACAGAGAAAGCACTTCGGATGGAACTCCAGCAACGTGCTTTTGAAAATCAACAGGATTATATCCGTCAGCAGGAACGATTCGTGGAAAGATTTCGCTCGAAGGCATCCAAGGCAGCACAAGCCCAAAGTATCATAAAGCGATTGGAGAAAATTGACCGAATTGAAGACAGCAACCTGGAGCGACCTTCAATCAAAATTAATTTCAGGATCGATAAAACGCCGGGTAAGATCATTGCCTCTTTAAAAGATGCCACAAAAAGATTTGGCCAGCTTACGATTGTTGAAGAAGCATCAGCAGAGATTGACCGTGGCGATAAAATTGCTTTGATCGGTGCAAATGGAAAAGGTAAGTCAACCCTGCTTCGAATGGTAGCCGGTGTTGAGCCGCTGGAAGGTGAAAGGGTACCGGGGCATAATGTTGTTCAAAGTTTTTATGCCCAGCACCAGTTAGAAGCTTTGCATATGAATAATACCATCCTGGAAGAAATGCAAACCGCAGGTAGCCAGAAAACAGAACTGGAACTCAGGACCCTGCTCGGTTGTTTTCTGTTCAGTGGTGAAGATGCCGACAAAAAAATTAAAGTATTGAGTGGAGGCGAAAAGGCCCGTGTGGCATTGGCCAAAACAATCATCAGTAAAGCGAATTTCCTTTTACTCGATGAACCTACCAACCATCTGGATATGCATTCTGTTGATTTATTGATCGAAGCATTGAACAGGTATGAGGGAAGTTATATCCTGGTGAGCCATGACCGATATTTCATTTCAAAAACCGCTAATAAAATCTGGTCGATAGAGGATGGCAAGATTTCAGAATTCAAAGGCGGATATGAAGAATGGGTACAATGGAACGAGCGGATGCAAAAAGCGGAAGCGCAAAAGGCCAAAAGTGATAATGGGAAACAGGGAAATAATCAGCCAAAAGCTGCAGCAAAAAACAAACCGGAACCCGCTCCTGCAGAGCCATCTGTAAAGCCTGTTGTAATTGATAAAGAAAAACAGAAAGAGCAGAAAAAATTACAAAAAAGGTTTACCGAACTGGAAGAATTAGTAGCCTCCCTGGGTAAAAAACAAAAAGAAGCGGAAGCGTCTTTGGCAGATCCGGAAATATATTCTGATAGTAATAAGTTTCAACAGAAAGAAAAAGAATACCAACTCGTGAGCCAGCAACTCGCCACAGCTGAAAAAGAATATGAAGAGGTGTTTGAAAAAATGACTTTAAGTTAAAATCTGTTTAATGGTTTGAATATTAAAATATTTGTTATTACATTTATATGTATTTTTTTTCAAACCCATTAAATCTGATTATTCATGGCAACTAAACGCACAACACTCCGCAGCTCAGCTGGGAAAAAATTGTACGCTGTAAGAAACGAAGACGGAACGTTTAAAGACATCCAGACTTACGAAAGGGCTCACAGGGCCGACCTGGCAAAGAAATCAAAGCCGGAGAAACAAGCAGATGCTAAAAAGGCTGCGAAGAAAGCCGTTGCTAAAAAAGCAGTCGCTAAAAAAGCAGTCGCTAAAAAAGCTGTTAAGAAAGCGGTTAAAAAAGCCGTAGTTAAAAAGGCTGTAAAAAAAGCGGTAAAAAAAGCAGCAGTTAAAAAAGCTGTGAAGAAAGCAGTTAAAAAAGCAGCAAAGAAAAAATAGTAATCAATTTGATAACCAAAGGCCATCCCGAAAGAGATGGCCTTTTTCTTTGTGTTTTACCCGCCGTAACATTAGTGAAGGCGGGTTTTCTTTGCGGCTAAATCAAACTTTGATCAGCTTCCATTTTCCTTTTTTAAAGAAGTACCAGGAAGCCAGGCTAATGGCTGTTTCCGCAACAGGTATGGCTACAAAAACACCCACCGGGCCAAGTCCCAATGACTTTGATAATATACAAGCTAAGGGTATCTGGAAAAACCAGAATCCAAAAAGATTGATCACGGTAGGTGTTCGGGTATCGCCCGCGCCATTTAATGCATTGGACATTACCATGCCTATTCCATAAAAAATATATCCTGCACTGATAAATCTCATAGCACTAACAGCATAAGCGGCAACTGCAGGATCTGTTGTGAAAAAGGAAGTAATATATTCTGCAAATACCAGGAAAATGGTGCACACAACACCCATGAAAATGGCATTATATTTTGCGGTCTTCATGACAGACTGTTCTGCACGCAACGGGTTTCCCGCACCGAGGTTTTGGCCAACCAAAGTGGCTGCTGCATTGCTCAGCCCCCATGCCGGCAACAGGAAAAACATGATGATCCTGATGGCAATCTGGTATCCGGCTGAAGCATTACTTCCACCTGTTTTTACAACAAGACTTGCCAGTACAATCCAGCTTCCTGACCCGATCAGGAATTGTATTGTTGCAGGCCAGGCAATGGTAACAAGGGATTTTAATATCTCTTTCACCGGTTTCATCAGAGCGGCATGAAAACGTATGATCCCATTTCCTTTGAAAAGGTGATATAATTGATATGTAACGCCAATTCCTCTACCAATGGTTGTTGCCATAGCTGCTCCTGTAAGTCCAAAGGCCGGTATGGGGCCAAGTCCACGGATCAATAAAGGGCAGAGGATAATGTTACAGATATTGGCCACCCAAAGGCTTTTCATGGCAATCATGGCATCTCCGGCCCCGCGAAATATGCCATTGATCAGGAAGAGCAACATGATAACGGCACTACCTCCCATGACAATTCGGGTATAGGTAGTGCCTGTTTTTATGGTCTCATCTTCGGCACCCATTAATCTCAGAATATCACCGGCATAAAAGACTCCGAAAATGCTGATAATAACGGTAATGCCTAATGCAAGAATGATGGCCTGCATTCCGGCCTGGTTGGCACCTGTATAGTTTTTTTCTCCAACTCTTCGGGCAACCATTGCCGTTGCCGCCATGCTGATACCAATGGCAAGAGAATAAACAATGGTTATAACGGATTCTGTTAGGCCAACAGTGGACGTGGCATGCTTACCCAGATGGCTCACAAAGAATATATCCACCAAGGCAAATACACTTTCCATGATCATTTCCAGCATCATGGGAATGGCCAGCAGGATCACGGCTTTGCGGATACTGCCCTGGGTATAGTCAATATGCTCACCTTTGAGCGCCTGACGTATAAGGGCATAAATTGAATGAAAAGTTGACTGTTTATTTTGAACAGGGAACATGTGTTTGAGATTTGGTAAATAACAAATAAGGTTTCCAGCTGGAAACTTTCAGAAAAGGCTGGGGTATTACCGGGACGAATGAGTCTTGATTCGAATTATCTTAACCGGCTTAACAAGCAATGTTCATATTCCTGTTTATTAATGAGGCAGTGTCAAACGGAATGTTATTTTACCGTTTATGAAATTGAAAAGCAAAATAACAATAAAATCAAATAAAATCATCATCTTTTTTTCAGGCAGTGCACCAGGTTCTCTGGCAGTACTGAATTCAAAGCGCTATTGTTTTGACGGGGCTGCTATTTCAAAAGAGCGAATGTATTTATTGAAATGATGTAAACTTATAATTGCCCGATTGTAGCTCAAAAACAGCTGTTCCATTTTTATACCTGATAAATTTTACTCCTTTGACATCAGCCAATGGCTTCCCTCCTTCTATAATGTTCTTAACATCAGCTGACGGAAGATAAAGAGTGGCTGATGTATTCCCGGGTACCGTTGTTTCGTAAATCAATTTTTTCCCCTCCATTTTCCAGCCGCTGCTTATTCTTCCATATGGGGAATCATAATATCCATTGGCCCAGGTCATCTGGCCTGTTGGATCTGGTTCCGGCTGCAGTATAAATTTTTTGAAACCAGGTTCATCCCGCTGTATACCCAATGAATACGCCATCATCCACTGACCAACTGCACCAAAAGAATAATGATTAAACGAATTCATACTATTGTTGCCTCCAAAACCTTTGTCGGTAGTATATCCATTCAGTCGTTCCCAAATGGTGGTAGCACCCTGGTCTACAGCGTATAACCAGGAAGGAAATTGATTATTTTGAAGTAATTTATAAGCAAGATCACTGTATCCATAATCCGATAAGGATTTACTGATCCATGCTGTCCCAATGAATCCGGTCATCAGCGAATAGCCCGGGCGTATTATACCGTCATCTCCGGTATTTTTTCTCTCCACTGCATCTTTCAGATTTTGCACCATAAAGGGTATGTTCTCTTCGCTAAATGCATTAAGTGCCAGCCCCACCGCATAGGCAGATTGTACATCTGCCAGTTTCCATTCCGGCTTAGTTCCGGGTGCATCAAATATGCCGCCACCAATAAGTCCAATGGTCTTTTTATTTGCATTAATAAACGTCTTATTGAAAAAAGCCTTACGCTCATTATACAATTTTTGAAATTTTTCTGCATCTGATTTGTTGCCCAGCAATTCAGCAACCTTGTACATGATACCCAGGTCAAAAACATGGTATGCCGTTACCAGGAAATCAGTTCCCAATTGGTTGTTCTGCGGCCCCAGCCAATCACCTAATTGCCTGTCTGTACATAATCCTGTTTGTTTGTCAATGGAAGCATCCAGGTATTCCATATACTTTACCATCGCCGGATAGTGTTCCTGCAGTAATGCAATATCATTGTATTGCTGGTATGATTCCCAGGCAACGGTGATACCGGCACTACCCCAGAGTAATCCGCCAAAACCTCCTCCTACCGGTGCAATGTCGGTGAATTTTCCTTTTTCCGTTTGCACATCACGCATGGCAATCATATGTCTCCTTAAAAACTGGTCTGCATTTGAAATATAAGTAGCTGTGCGGGAAAAAACACTGATGTCGCCAGACCAGCCCATTCGTTCATTGCGTTGTGGACAATCCGTTGGAATGGATAAAAAATTATCTACATTGGACCATACCAAATTAGACCATAATTTATTCACCTTTTCATTGGAAGTTTCATAGTGGGCCGTAAGCTTTTTCACTGAACTGATACAAATCCCTTCCACTGCCTCCAGTGGCAATGCTGCTTCTACGCCACTGATTTCTATATATTGATAGCCGTGTGACGTAAAATGAGGCTGGAAAACCTGTTCACCTTCTTTCATCACATAAATATCCTGGCTCAAAGCGGCGCGATAATTCTCTGTCATCAGTAATCCTGCATTGTTGCCTGACTCTGTAAGATCAGGATACAACATTTCCGATACCCTAATGGTAATTTTTTGACCCGCCCGGCCATTTTTGATAGTAAGTTTCGGAACGCCAACAAAATTCTGCCCCATATCATATACATAGACCCCTTTAGCTACTTCCTTCACCGTTTTTGCCGTAAGGGTTTTAAAGATTCCGGCATTTCCGCCTATTTGTCCAATCAATGATATCTTATCGTAATTGATATTTTCTTTTACACCCATGAAGTTTACATCACCTTCCCTATATGCAGTACCGTTTAGTGAAACTTCAGTGGCAGGCTTCCATTTGCTATCGTCATATGTGGCCGTAGTCCAGTTTTTTACAACAGATTCCCTGGTAGCGTCATATACTTCACCCATATCCAGGCTGCTATAAACAATCGGGCCTTTGTTGAAATATTTCCAGCTTTTATCATTTGAAAGAACCATTTCTTTTGTACCATCGCTATAGGTGATCACCAGTTTGGCGAGCAAAGATTGCCTGTCGCCAAAATGATTCCATATAGCGCCAAAGCTCAGAAGGCCGCTCCACCAGCCTTCTCCCAGCATGGCGCCGATTGCATTTTCACCCTGTGTCACTAAATGGGTAACATCATAAGTTTGATACATATGCGTCTTATTATATTGAGTCAAACCCGGATTATAATAATCCTCCCCTACCCGTTTTCCATTCAGATAAACTTCATAAATACCCCGGGCTGTAACATACAGTCTTGCACCTTCCATTTTTTTATTTGCGATGGAGAAATTGGTACGCAGCATGGGCATGGCATTATGGCTCGGATCTGCAACAATAAATACGCTTCCATTTGTTCCGTTAAGCTGGTAAGCATTATTTTGTATGTGGAAGTCAGTTTTATTACCTGTTAAAAATGATGCATAAATGCCGTCATAAGCAGGCTTTGCTAGGTCTTCCTGAAATAAAACATTTGCCGGGTTTCTGATATTTGATACGGATACATTTGAAAAAGAAGCCTGCTGTCCGGAATCAACTGAAAAGCCCATATCGCAAAGCATTCCAAAAGAAATATAGTCATGGCCGGCACCCATTGGGTTTAAATTTACGGAAGCGCCTTTGTTGACCGAAGGAAAGGGGCTGCCCGCGCCAGTTTGCTTTTTCGTATCCTGTACAAAGAAATCAGTGCTTTCGTTGAGGGTAACGAAGAGCTCACCATATTGGACTCTAATGGCAATCCTGTGACTATCATTTTTATTAGCGGGATGAATAAATTCCTTTTTAATCTCGTATGTTTTCACAGGCCGGGAGCCATCATCTTTTTGGGTATAACCCGATCGGTAAAAATGTAATTTTGCCCTGCCAGACTCGCTTTCATTTACGCCAGTTATATCTAATTCAACTTTCAGATAGCTTTGATTTTGTCCATTTTCCACCTGCAGGATATTTTTATTTTTATCCATCAATCTTTTGTCGTTTGCACCCAGGATGATGCTTGCACGTGTGCTGCCCACTTTAATGGCCAGGGTAGATTTCAATATAAACAAAGGAAGGTAATGTGCATACAGCACAAGGTCTTCATTGCCTCCACCGATCCACCTCGCGCCGTCCCATGCAGAAATATCATTATTCATCAAACCGGTTTCAAACCAGGAAGATGCTTTTGATGCAGTTCCTTTTTGATCCCATGCAATCACCGACCAATGATATCTTGTGGTAGCTTTAAGTGGTGTGCCTTTATATAAAATTCCCAATGCGTTAGTACCGGTAACTTTTTGTGAATTCCATACTACAGCCCCTTTTGGATCTTTTACTTCAATCTGGTAACTTGTTTGAAAATAATTTCTTTCGCCGGCTGGTGCTGTCATCTGCCAGCTGAACCGTGGGGTTATTACGTCAATTCCAATAGGCGTCTGGGAATATTCTACTTGCAGGTTTTTAAGCGCTGTTTGTGCCTGCAGTTGATTGGTTACTAAAAAAATAACCATCAATAAAAATGCAGGAATTAGGTGTATAATTATGTATTGGTTTTTTTTATCCATCTGGATTACAATGTAAGATAAAAGTGAATGTGGCGGGTTAAAAAATCTTATTTGTTTGGAATGTATATCAGCGTTTAATATTGTATTTCCCCATTATTTGTGTGATGAAACTGAGATGGTAGAAATTTCTGTCGTCTGCATTATTCTGTTCAACAAAAAAAACAAAGCCGAAGATGAAATAGAGCAGTGCATACAAATACTTGAAATGAGCTAAGCAGTCCAACATTTTTTACCTATTCGAACTTCGTGTCACGAAATAACAGGTTAAATTCATACTAATTTATACTTGCCTTTTTTCGGCAAAAATATTATTGGGATAAATTATGTGACCATGTATATTCAAATGAATAGCACAACAATTTTAATGTTTTGTTTGCCGGGTTTGATAAACATATGGTGTTAATTAAACTAAATAGTACACTTTCGCTGACTATATAAGAGATATTGTGCAAATGGATTTATCGTTATCATCTTTAATATGAAAATAGCCAGATATTCGGGGGGATATAACGTACCAGCAAGTATTATAGAGAATCAATTCCAAAGCCATTAGTGGCTTGCAATGAATTTAAGTGATCCCGATTGGATTCGAACCAATGGCCTACAGCTTAGAAGGCTGCCGCTCTATCCAACTGAGCTACGGGACCTGAACCTGAAAAAACGGATAAAACATGATAATTATCCCTGTTTCCCGGTGAAATTGTGGGCAAAGATAATTTTTTTTAGCTTGTGGGCAAATTGGCTATAAACCGAATAATATGGATGTGCAAATTGAAGCAGGCTGGAAAGAGGTTCTAAAAGATGAATTCAAAAAGCCATATTTCGGAGAGATCGTTCGGATGCTGAAAACAGAAAAGCAGGCCGGGCGTATCATTTACCCCCCCGGACCACAGATTTTCAATGCTTTTAATTCAACGCCATTTGATAAAGTAAAAGTGGTTATTATTGGCCAGGATCCTTATCATGGACCGGGTCAGGCTCAGGGCCTGTGTTTTTCCGTTGCCCCGGGGATTAAGCCCCCGCCTTCATTGATGAATATATTCAAAGAGATCCGCTCAGACCTGGGAATTCCCATTTCTGGCACCAGTGGCGACCTGAGTTCCTGGGCCAAACAGGGAGTCCTGTTGTTGAATGCGGCGCTAACAGTCCGCGCTAACGAACCCATGAGCCATTCCACTTTTGGTTGGATGCAGTTCACAGATGCTGTTATTAAAATGCTGTCCGAAAAAAAGTCGAATATTGTTTTTCTGCTTTGGGGGAAATTTGCCCAGGAAAAACAATTATTGATAGATGCGAAAAGGAATCATATCCTTAAAGCAGCACACCCCTCTCCTTTTTCTGCGGATAAAGGTTTTTTCGGATGCCGTCATTTTTCGAAGACTAACGAATTCCTTACTAAAGCCGGTTTTGATCCGATCGATTGGAAAGTTGATTAACCTGCTTATTTTCGTGGCTCATTATGAAAAATTTCCTGGCGAAAATATTGACCGTTTGGGCCGCTATTGCATTCATCGGCTCTATGCTAATCTTTTTATTACCTATCTGGGTAACGGGATTCTGGCCGGAAACCAAAAGAACAGATCTATTGATCAAGCTGGCAAAAGCATGGATCGGTACTTTCTTTTTCTTATCCGGAATCAGGTTAACCATTCGTGGTAAGGAAAAATTCAAAGAAGGTCAGAATTATATTGTTATATGTAACCATAATTCCATGATGGATGTACCCATCACCAGTCCTGGTATACCCGGTGCAAACAAAACAATCGCTAAAATCGAAATGGCGAGGATCCCGATTTTTAATATCATTTATAAACGCGGATCCGTTTTGGTTGATCGAAAAAACGATCAAAGCAGAAGGGAAAGTTTTAATAAGATGAAATGGGTATTGGATATGGGCATGCACATGTGTATTTATCCGGAAGGAACCCGTAATAAAACCAATAAACCTTTAAAAGAGTTTCATGATGGTGCATTTAAACTGGCCGTTGATACCGGAAAACCATTGATGCCAGCCATTATTTTTGGCACAAGGGAAATGCTCCCACCAACAAAATCATTTTATTTCTGGCCCGGAAAACTGGAGATGCACTTCCTTGATCCAATTGAAGTTCAACCTGGAGACACAAGCCAGGTATTAAGAGAAAAGGCATTCAGGATCATGTGGGATTATTATGAAAATAATAAACCGGTTTAATTAGTATAGAAATACCGGGTACGGTTAATCTTAAGATCCCTCAGCAATCCGGATTTAGGATTAATGGAAATATTAAATGACCTGTAAAGCCCTACGGGTATTATGTTGATTGACATTTGCCAGCAATGCAGGTCACGGGATATAAATGTTTGGAGTGATTGCAGTTTAAAATTTCGCAGGTCATAAAAACCAGTTGCACCTATCTTCCATTTTGGGGAAATATTAAAATCGCCGGTAAAATTAAAACTGGATGAAATTTCATTTTTATAAGTATAATCGGGTTGCAGGACTTTTGCATAGCTAAGATTGGCTCCAATACTAACAGACCATGGGATATTGAAGTCTGTAAATTCTGCCGGGTTCCTACGCACATAATCCAGCTGCTGCATCATCTGGTCCTGGCTCATATTATCACCATTCTGTTTGATCATTTCGTCAGCACTTTTTTGACTTTGATCTTTTTTCTTGCTTTGTAAGGTGGTGGAAATATTTACACTTCCGCTTACAATTGACCCGATTGATTTTCCACCATTTTCCCAGGCATATTCATTGATAGACCTTCCTGTTTTTGGATCCCTTTTATATGGATCCAGCACGGCATTGGCGGTTATATTAATTTTTTCAAAAAGATAGCTC
>JAHEEX010000204.1 GCA_024640465.1 Sphingobacteriales bacterium
TTGCAGTTTCCAGTTCGCCCATCTCTTCAGGCGTAAATTGCAGATCGGCCGTCATCAGGTTTTCCTGCAGGTGAGCCAGTTTCGTGGTACCAGTAATGGGAACGATCCATGGTTTTTTAGCAAGCAGGAAGGCTTGTGCTACCTGCGCGGGAGTCAGTCCCCTTGGGTTGCCGAAATCAATAAGTACTTCCACGATTGGCCGGTTCATTTTCATAGACTCTGCTGTGAATCTTGGCAATCCCGCCCGGTTATCATTAGCAGCATAGAACTTTGTTTGTTCATTCAGCATACCACTTAAGTATCCCCGGCAAAGCGGGCTGTAAGGAATAAATCCAATCCCCAGTTCCTGCAAAACAGGGAACACCGTTTCTTCCGGCTTCTTCCACATCAATGAATATTCACTTTGAATTACCGTAATGGGTTGCACCGCATGTGCTTTACGGATGGTTTGATCAGACACTTCACAAAGGCCAAAACGCCTTACCTTACCTTCTTTAATTAAATCTTTAACCGTACCTGCCACATCTTCAATGGGAACTGCAGGATCAACTCGGTGCTGGTAAAACAGATCGATGTAATCCGTTCTTAATCGCTTTAAGGATTGCTCGGCAACCTTGCGTATTTGCTCAGGGCGACTGTTCAACCCTGCCATTTTCCCATCCAGGATATTGAAACCAAATTTGGAGGAGATCATTATATTTTTACGCACAGGTTCAAGGGCTTCACCCACAAGATCCTCATTCACATATGGGCCATACACTTCGGCTGTATCAAATAAAGTAACACCAAGTTCCACGGCTTTGCGAATCAGGGCTATCGCCACTTTACGGTCGGGGATATGTCCCCGATGGTAGCTCATGCCCATGCATCCCAACCCAAGTGCGGATACCTCCATGGCAAATTTGCCCGATCCCAATGTGCGGTGTTTGGTAATCGCAAATTGCCCTGACGTATTGTAAGCGGTATTGCTCATTTCAACAGGTCTTATATTACTCAATACCGGAGCGGTAACCATTGCCGCACTTAAAGTTGCTCCTAATTTCAGGAAGCTTCTGCGTTCCGGCAGTATTGATTTTTTTTGATTATTACCATCCTGAGCGTTTTGTTGCCCCATGTCATTATTTTTGTTTGCCATAGTTGAACAATTGAATTTTATTTGAATAATGATACCAGTTAATTAAGAATTGGGTTTATTCACACCCAGGTTTTCTCCGGCATATTTTTCCGGTGATTCGATGATTTTTGAAATCAAAGTGGCCAGGCTTTTTTGAGAAATGACCGAGCCTTTCTCCGACTCCCCTTTTCGGGTTGTTTCATAATCCACTTCATTGACACTGGTAAACCAGGTGGGCCTCAAAATGGTATATTCAAGTCCTGATGATTCAATCACATCGGCTGCTTTGCGATATGGAATCAGGACGGATTTAATGGGCTCATCGTAAATACCGATTGAACTAATGAAAACGATTTTTTTTGTACCTGTTTCCTGCATAGCTTTCACAATATTTTTTGCCATGGATTCCAGGTCTCCGGCAAGGTTAACATAAACCATATCATGTCCTGCTACAGCTTCTTTCAGTTTTTTGAAGTCCATCACATCGCCTTCCACGATTCGGCAAGTGGAAATATCTTTGCCTTTTAGCCTGCTGGCATTACGTAAAAAAAGGGTTAGGCTTATTTCATCCTTTTTTACTAAAATATCAATAACCTGCTTTGCTATATTGCCGACGGCTCCAAGGATAATTACTTTTTTCATAACTGATTGCTTTGCTCCTTTACATTACACAGATAGCAATTTTATTCAGTACTATCCAATGTATACATTAATTTTTGAGTTACTTAAGGATATAAAAGTAGAAAGCAAACAAATGGTAAAATAATTAAAACGAAACAAGTTCTTACGAAATTCAAACAAGTTAAAGTGTGCTTATCATTTCAATGTCTTCCTCCTCTACAGCTTCTGTGCTGGCCTGTTGAACAATAATTTTCCTTCCCAACGTGAAAACAAATAATGCACTCATGGTGCAACATGCCATTACCCCGGCCATAGGTGAAAAATAGTTTTGCAACAAACTGACAATTGCCGATGCACCGGCCCCAATAAACATTTGAATGGCCCCCAGCATGGCTGAAGCACTGCCTGCATTATGGCCAAATGTTGCTAATGAAAGCGCTGATGAATTGGGAAATATAAAACCCTGGCAGCCTAAAAAAATAAATATGAGAAAGATAGTGACAAAAAGTTCGCCCCAACCGGCATATGTAACCACGGCTAACACTATCCCAATAATGCTTTGAAAGCTTAGTGCTGCTTTAATGATTTGTTCACTTGTATAATTCTTCAGCAACACAGTATTGATCTGGCTGGCGCCGATCAGGCCCATCGCTATCAGGGCAAAAATCCATCCGTATTGCTGCTCGCTCACCTTAAAAATTTCCATAAACTCATGGGGCGAACCACTGATATAGGCATACAGCCCGGCAGAGGAAATTGCTCCCGTCAATGCATAGGTATAAAACTGCGGCTGCCTGATGATGCCCATGTAATTTTGAAAAATGGGTCGGGGCTTTAATGAAAATGAAGCATCCGGTTTCCTGCTTTCGGGCAATAAAAAATATACACCGATAAGGATAATGAAGGCCACTACGATGAGCATGACAAAAACATAGCGCCACCCTAAAGCAGCTGTGATATAACCACCGAGTGTAGGCGCAATGATGGGTGATACGGCAACAACCAGCATCAGCATGGAAAATATTTTGGCATTTTCTTTTACTTCAAACAAATCCCGCACCATGGCCCTGGCAGCCACCATCCCCGCACAGCCGCCTACAGCCTGCAGGAGCCGGAACAGGATCAAGGCATCTATTGAGGTGGCCATGGCACAACCTATGGACGCCAGGAGATATATACTGAGCCCGGCGTATAAAGGTTTTTTCCTGCCAAATCTTTCCAGGAGAGGCCCATAGATCAATTGCCCCGCAGAAATGCCAATAAAAAAACTGGATAGCGAGAGCATGACCCTCGCAATAGTAGTGTTCAGGCCTTTTGCAATATCCGGAAATGCCGGCAGGTACATATCAATGGAAAAAGGACCAATAGCTGTCAAAAGACCCAGTATCAGTATGAGATAGAAATTTTTATGCCTGCTGATCTTATTCATTTACTGTCTAAAATACGAAGGTATAGTTTCTTTTTCAGCGGTTGCAGGCAATAAAGTTTGTTGGCCTGCCTCGTGTCTTTGCAGTTAGTGTATATATGGAAAGTGGCCGGATTCCCTGATCTGTAAGTTATAACCCTGTTGACTTTTCCATGGCTTCCGTATAGCGGTTACCCGTTATTGTTATATGCGCAGAAGCTGCCTCGATTTCTTTGAGCTCCTGTTCGGTTAATTCAATGGAAGCGGCTCCGATATTTTCCGTCAACCGATGCAATTTTGTAGTGCCAGGTATGGGAACGATCCATGGCTTCTGTGCCAGCACCCAGGCCAGTGCAATTTGCGCAGGGGTAGCATTTCGTTTTGCAGCAAACTGGCTCAGTAAATCCAGGAGTGCTTTATTGGCAACACGGGCTTCTTCCGTATACCTCGGCAGAATATTACGAATATCGCCTTCGGCAAATTTTGTGTTTTCATCAATTTTACCCGCTAAGAAACCCTTACCCAGGGGGCTAAATGCTACCAGGCCTATGCCAAGTTCTTCAATAGTTGGAATGATCTCCGTTTCATGCTGTCTGGTCCACAACGAATATTCACTCTGCAAGGCAGCAACCGGCTGCACCGCATGTGCCCGGCGAATGGTACTGGCACCTGCTTCCGAGAGTCCAAAGTATTTTACTTTCCCCTCGCTGATTAAATCTTTTACCGTACCGGCAACATCTTCAATGGGAACATTGGGATCAACACGGTGCTGGTAATACAAATCAATAACATCAGTACCCAATCTCTTAAGCGATTCTTCCACCACTTTTTTAATATGTTCAGGCCGGCTGTCGACTCCGGTCATTTTTCCATCCTGGATATTAAATCCAAACTTGGTAGCAATGACCACTTCATTACGAAAAGGGGCCAATGCTTCACCAACCAGTTCTTCATTAGTGTATGGGCCATATACTTCCGCTGTATCAAAAAAGGTAACACCCTGTTCCACGGCTTTACGTATCAGTGAAATCATTTCCTTCTTGTCGGCGGCAGGGCCATAACCAAAACTCATGCCCATGCAACCCAGCCCGATTGCAGACACTTCCAGTCCGCTGTTCCCTAATTTGCGTTTCTGTATTTTTGTATTCATGATTGTACAATGTTAAATATGGAACAAAGTTAGATTAATGACCAGACTGGAAATAACAAAAACGAAACAATGTTTTACGAAAATCAAACATTCCTGAATTTAAGCGGACTTAACTGAACATGCTTTTTGAAGAAGTTATTGAAATGAGTGACTTCCTTAAAACCCAATGCAAAAGCTACATCAGATACAGTCCAGGCACTATGCTTTAGCAGGATTTTTGCTTCCTGCAAAATACGCTCACCAATTACCTGGGATGTGGTTTTCTCTGATGTGTCTTTTACCGCTTTATTCAGGTGGTTTACATGTACATTTAATTGTTTTGCAAAATCTGATGCAGAACGCAAGGTTAATGACTGGTGATTCTCATCGATTGGGAACTGGCGTTCTAACAATTCCAGAAATAATGTTGAAATTCTTTGAGAAGCATTAATGGGCTGTTTCCCCAAAGTTGCGGACGGCTGCATCTTCAGGGCAAAATGAATCAGCTCAAACACTATTGTCCGCAATACATCATACTTATGAATATAATCTGAATTGATTTCTTCAAACATTCGTTGATATAAACCATTTACCTGGTCAACCTGTTCATCCGTCAACTCAAATAAATGTGTTCCGCCTGGCTGAAAAACGGAATAATGATTGATGTCTCCGTACTGATGAAAAAAATGCCGGTTAAAAATGCAAAACACACCTGCCCGGATATTATCTGTATGCTCCCATTTATAAGGAATCTGCGGATTGGCAAAAGACAAAGCCTGCTTTTTTACCTCAATCACCTGGTCGGCAAAATGCACTTTACTGTTACCAATCACCAGCATGATCTTGTAATAATCCCTTCGTTTATAGGGCACGGGAGTTGCATTAGTCCCTACAAAGGGTGCTAACTTAAATACATTAAAATGACCAATTTCATTGCGGATATTATCCGGCAGCCAATTGAATTTACTCCTGTAAAATTCTTCTAAAGATTCAACCTTGCTCATCTCCCATAAATTTACGGATTTCATGGCTTCGGTTTGATTTTAAGATATTTACTTCCAAATGAGTATGCCAGGATCAGGTTCCAGATAAAATCCTTGTTTCCCGTGATATTTGACTCGATGGTTTTATTGAAAGTAGCTGTAACAAAGAGGGGGAAATTTTTCTTTGCAAGCGTAAATGTTGATGTTACATAAAAACCATCCTCTGCATCGAGTTTTAAATAATAAAACTGAGGGTTGATCCGCATGAAAAACTGGTTCGTAAGTTTGATGTTTGCAAAATTGACATTGAACGTAATAAAATTTGTATTCTTTATGGTTCCCACATCAAGTCCATGTGAATAGAGGTAATACATACCCACACTGATATTTTTTGTAATCAAATACCTGGGGAACAATTCAGCCGCCAGGTATCTTCTCGCAACAGTTGTCTCACTCGAATCTCCATTAATGGGCAAAACAGAAGTTCTAAAATTCAGCCCGAGATGTGTGCCCGTAGTCATCAGAAATTTGCCCTCCTTCGCAATCTGGTAACGGACCCAGAAAAGAAATGACCAGGGTTTACCGGCCAGGGAAAACCGAATATCGGGCTCAAAGCTGAACCTGTTCTTTCCCATCGAGAGGTTGAAGATAACAGCAGGTTTCCCTAATGAAAAACTGGGCACAATGGAAATGCCGTTGTTGGTTACGCTCACCGCTCCCGAAAAAAAACGGGTATTTTTTAAACTATCCGTATTTTGAGAAAAAGCCATATGGGATAAAAGTAAAAGGAGAAAACCCAATAATCCGATGTTCTTTTGCATATTATTGACCATGCTTTTAGTAGATTATGCAAAATAACTTAATGCTTATAAAATAATATAACTAAGTTCAAAGGGATTATTACGAATTTCAAACAAGCCTGTTCAGCCATCGACAGAAATTTCCTCACGCTGTGCTCATTATTCCCGGATCCCATTAAATATAAATGAATGAAGAAAAGTATACCCGGATTAATCTTATGTATGATTTTAATTGGTTCACTAAAGGCACAAGTGGAACTATATACAACCATCCCCCTGGGTGGAAATTCCTGGGTTATATCAAAATCAAATACGCCAACAGCAAAGGTTACAGATTCCGGCTGGATAAACTGGAAAAGCAATGAGGACATTTTTTATACATATATCAAACTGGCCAGGCCGGGAAGCCTTGATATTTCTTTATTAATAGAGCCGATGCAGCAGGAAAGCACCATTCAATGTTCTGTTAACGGGCAAACCCATTCATCCTTAATCAGCAGCAATACCGGCAAAGTAAAAACAGGCAACTTCAGAATAGATTCTGCGGGATATATAAAGATTGAAATCAAAGGCATCACAAAAGCAGGGATTGAATTTGCCCGGGTAAAAGAAATGCACGTCAATGGTTCTGCAGTAGATAGTTCTTTGGCTTATGTTAAGAATAACCAGGGCAATTATTTTTACTGGGGGAAAAGGGGCCCATCCGTTCATTGCAATTATGATGTTTCTGATATTAAAGATGATATCGAATGGTTTTATAATGAAATGACCGTTCCAAAAGGGAATGATCCAATAGGAACCTATGCCATGGCCATAGGATTTGGTGAAGGCTATTTTGGCATCCAGGTTAATGCTGCTACTGAAAGAAGGGTATTATTTTCCGTATGGAGCCCTTTTGAAACCGATGATCCAAAGAAGATTCCGGCGGATAAAAAAATAAAATTGCTCAAAAAAGGTGATGGTGTAAATACAGGTGAATTTGGCAATG
>JAHEEX010000205.1 GCA_024640465.1 Sphingobacteriales bacterium
CCATCTGCCGTTATTTGCCTTGATGAGGGGCTTTTAGATCTGCCGTTTTTGTAAAGAAATGCACATGCTTTCTGCTCATCCCTGCCCATAAGTACTGTGTATACCCGGCAATGTCGGTGAAAATGATGGCAGCGATTTGGCGAGTGGAAGAAATAAAATAATTTATATATTCAGTTCTGTCATAATATTCAAAATAAATTATTCCTCGAACGTTTCCCATTTTACTTTCAAGTCGATCATTTCATTTTTAAACCATTCTTCATTCCTGATGTTTTTAAGAAATGGATCATAATAAGCAATCATTGGGTAGTTTGTGACACCAGCCTGTATCGAATTTTGCAGCCAATATTTTGCTTCCTGTTTCTCATTAATTAATGAATAAAAATCGAGCATGATCCAGGACCAGTTTAAATCAATCTTTGCAGTTTCAATAACTGCGGGAGTGATGCATTTGATTGCGTTTTCTTTTTCACCTTTTAAATAAAATTTCAGAAAACGATAAATCTGGTTCAATGGTACTTCGGGAGCTTCATCAGGAAGGAGATTGAGAATTTCCAGTGCTTCTTCATTTCGATTGTTGTTTGCCAGTATATAGGCATACCAAAATTGTATATGCGGATTATTGGGATCCATTTCAAATGCTTTTTTAAATGGAAATACTGATTCTGGATGTTTTCCATCAAACCAATCTACTACCCCCGGCATATAATTATTAATTGGCGTCAGCGGATCCACTTGTAAAAGCCTCTCTACAAGAGGTCTTGCAGCATCAATTTTTCCAGCAAAAAAATAAAGTAAACATATCCAAAACAATACATCGGGATTATTCGGCTCAATCTTGAGAGATTTTTTTAAATCAAAAACTGCATCCTGGGTATTGCCATTTCGCTGCTTAGTTAAAGCTCGCAAAAAGAATCCGCGTGAAGATTGAGGATTTATTATAAATATTTTTCTAATGCATGCCTGTAACATTGGAAAATACTCTTCGCCTGGTTTTATACCCCAATACACGTAGTGCCAATATACAGTGCCTAGTGTAGCTTCCAGAATTTCATTTTCTCCAACAATAAGCATAGCGTTTTTTACCAGCTGAAGAGCTCTGTCAAAGCCATCAGGTGTAAAACGCCAGATTTCCTGCCTTGCTCGCAGATAACACTCATATGCTTGCAGGTTTTCAATAGGCCGTTGGGAAATTTTCCTGTCTTCTCCTTCTGTAAGTTTTAGTTTTAATGAATTAACGATGGATCTGGATACTTTTTCCTGAATATCGAAAACATCATCAAGTGTTCCGCTATATTTTTCGGCCCACACATGAGCATCGTTGTCAGCATCAATCAATTGAGCTGTGATACGAAGATTATTCCCTGATTTTCTTACACTTCCTTCCAGCAAATAATGAACCTTTAACTCCGCAGCAATATCTTTTATTTTCTTATTTGTGTTTTTAAAAGTCATTACAGAGCTGCGTGAAATAACAAGCATATTGTGAAGGTGAGAAAGATCAGTGATAATCTCTTCGGTAATCCCATCGCTGAAATAATCCTGTTCCGGGTCACTGCTCAAATTTGTAAAAGGAAGGACAGCAATACTGTTCGGAGGTGAGGTCATTTTTTCTGGCGCGGCTGTATCTAAACCAATTGCCTTTAGCACTACTTCAAATATCTTAACCGATTCTTTGACATTTTTTAATTTTTCTTCTTTAACAAACCTTGTCTGAATTTCTCTTTTATTAATTACATTTTGCCGAACTGTATCGGAAATAAAAATTCCACCAGGGCTGGCAATAGACTGGATGCGGGAGGCAATATTTACAGCATCACCAAATACGTCATTGTCTTCAATTACTACTTCGCCCTGGTGAATGCCGATTCGCAGTTGAAACTCTTTTGAAGCATTGCAGGCATCCTGGATTTTTATGGCAGCATACACAGCATCTGAAACAGTATTGAAGCTTGCCATTACCCCATCTCCCAATTCCTTTATCCAGCGTCCATTGAATTTTTCAATGATGGGTTTCTGTATTGTACGATTTTTATTGAGTATGTTGAATGCCTTTTGTTCATCATAACCCATCAAAGATGTATAGCCGACAATATCGGTAAACATAATAGCAGCGAGTTGGCGATGGGTTGGCATAAACTGTTATTTATAATTCGGATCTGGCAATATCTGCTATAGCTTCAGGGGGGCCAATCTTCCGGACAAGTTCCTTAAACCTGGGCTCAGTCCGCAGATTGTTCAGGAACGGATCGCAACCTATCCAAAGCATCCATCCTGTTCTTTCCTCATAAGCCTTTTCAAGGTAGTCAAGCGCTTTGGAGGTATCGCCAAGGTTGGCATAAACGATAGCGATGCCCATGGGCCATATGAATTCACTGGCTTCCAGTTGGTGAATTTCCGCCATGAGATTTCTGGCCTCATTGGACATTTTAGCCATCGCATAGCCATAGGCGCAAAATATTTTGAAGAAGTTTTCAAATCTTGACCCTTTAGTAAGCGAATGAACCTGTTCCCAGTTTTTCACAGCTTCCAATGGTTTTGAAACTGCTGTGAGGTATAATGCTTTATAGAAATTGGAATTTACCTGATCATTGGACAGAACAAAATATTCATAAACTTCCTGAAAAGCTTGCTCTGTTTGCCCTGCTGCGTTCATTATCCAGAATCCGTCTGTGCGAATCAACAAGGAATAGGGGTCGTGATCAGCCGCGAGCTGCTTTTCCCGGATAGCTTCATCAAATTTTTTATGCGCGACCAAATGAATAGCATAATAAAGATGGGCATCTGCATTGTTTGGGCTCAGGAAGATTGCTCTTTTGTAATCCGCTTTTGCTTTTTCCCAGTCAAAAAAATACCAGTCGTAAATTTCTCCCCTCACCAGATATGCATAAGAAAGCCCGGGGTCTATTGCAAGGGCTTTGTTAGCCATTTCGAATGCTTCCGGCATCACATCATGGGGGCGAATCCCAAAGTAACCTACTCCCTGAAACATGATCACCGCTGCAAGTGTAGCATATGCCAGCGCAAAATCCGGGTCGAGAGCTATTGCTTTTTGCAAATATTCTGCGGCTAAATTCCTGTCCTCGGGAGTGGCCTTGTTGTAGTGAAATTTACCTAACAAATAGAGGTTATAAGCTTCAATAACCTCGGTAGGTTTTTCATGTAATCGTTTTTCTTCGGAATCTGTTAATCTTCCTTTTATTGCAAGAGAGATACGTAAGGCAATATCACTTTGCACTTCAAAAACATCTGTCAGGTCCCTATCATAGATTTCCGCCCAAAGATGGTCATCATTATTTGCCTGAAGAAGTTGAGTATTTATCCTGATCTTGTTTCCCGATTTTCTCACACTACCATGCACAATGAATGTTACATTCAGTTCCGAGGCAATTTCCTGGAGTTTTTTTTCAGTATGCTTATAATGAAACGCGGAAGTTCTGGAAATGACTTTGATCCCATTCAATTTGGTAAGATGTGTTATAATATCTTCAGAAATTCCATCTGTGAAATATTCCTGATCTGGGTCGCTGCTCATATTGGTAAAGGGAAGCACTGCGATACTTTTCCCTTTGATTTCTTTCTTATCCTTCACATCCGAACTAGTCTGATATGATGATTCTGATGGACCCAGTAGAATTTCAAAAATGTTTACAGCATCCTTTACATTTTTTAATTGCGTCTGTTTTACAAATCTCGAATGGATTCCTTGTTTGTTAGATACATTCTGATGTACAGACTCGGAAACATAGATAGTTCCAGGGGAAGCTAATGCCTGTATCCTTGAAGCTATGTTCACACCATCTCCAAAAGCATCCTCGTTTTCAAAAACTACCTCGCCGAGATGGATCCCGATCCTTAATTGAAATTCATTTTTGGTAACGCAGTTTTCCTGAATCTCGATGGCTGCATTCACCGCATCAGTAACCGTGTGAAAACTGGCCATTACCCCATCGCCCAGCTCTTTGATCCATTTGCCATGGTATCTTTCGATCAGGGGTTTCTGGATCTCCCTGTTTATTTTCAGGATATCAAACGCCCTCTTTTCATCGCGGCCCATCAATGCCGTATAACCGACAATGTCGGTGAACATGATGGCAGCGAGTTGGCGATGGGTAGACATGGCATTAATTCATTGATTCTTTTTCAAGTTGCCTTATTTTCTCCCGTATCCTGGCGGTTTTCTCTTTGGCATCTGCAACAATCTTCTGAAACTCCGGGTCGTTGCGCAGGTTATTGAAGAGCGGATCGAAATCAATGTAATTCGGAAGGCCGACAGGCCATGTGTGAACCGAGTAACCACGCAGGTATTCTAACGCTTTCTCCCTCCGCCCTAGAAAACAATTAATGCCGGCCAAATCATAATCAACACCCCACAAATTCCTTCCGAGCTTTTTCATGTTGAGCATTGCCTTTTCGGCCTTTTCAAACTCTTTTAGCCCCTCCTCTTTCTTTCCGGATGACCAAAGTACATAGGCGTAACGATGCATATCTCCTGGATCTGACTTGCTTTCCGGGTTCAACATGATTAATTTGTTATGATAAGGAAGTCCATTTTCCGGCTCAAACAACTTGTAATAATACCAACGAGCCCAGGCAGCTTTAATGCTATCTGTTTCCCTTCCATACGCAGCTTCCCGGGCTTTCTGTGTATCGCCCATGCATGCATAAATCCATACTTTGCCAGCATTGTCAGTGTTCCCTAATTTATCTGCCTTCTCTCTAAACTCAATACTTCTGTCAAAATCACAAATACTTAAATAAAGACTAGCAAAACGATCATATAACCCAGGCAGCCATATAGATTGGGTTCCCAACTCCAATGCCTTTCTTAGGTTGATAAACTCTTCTTCCCTGTCGCCAAGTTTTGCATAATAATTGGCAAGGCCCCAGTAGGCAAACAATTCATTTGGCGCCAATTCACGGGCTTTTTCAAAATGTTTTTTAGCTTCCTCATCCTTGCCGGTATTGAGGGAGTAATAACCCAGTACAACATGGGGACCTGCCGCGTTAGGATTTACTTCAAGCGCTTTGGTACACCAGATAAGAACCGAATCCATATAATTTTCATACTGCAACTGCTTCAGCCAGTTTGCATTGGCATAAATACTGGCTTTTAATACATAGGCCTCAGCCAGTTTCGGATCAAGGGCAAGGGCTTTATTGCTTAAGTCCATCACCTCATCATATCCTTTTTTCCCGGTGTTGCGGTAAACCCAATCTACATATTTGCTTTCTGACTGCAGGTATAAGTTCCAGGCATCCATATTGGTGGTGGGTATGCGGGCAAGCTGCTTTTTTTCTTTTGGATCAAGGGTAACTTTAAGCGAAGATGAAATCAGTTGCGCGATCTCGCTCTGCACGTTAAAAATGTTTTCAAATTTTTTGTTGTACTCATTGTGCCAGACATGGTCATCCGTTTTGGCATCAATCAACTGCACAATGATGCGGATATCGTCTTTATACTTTTGCGCACTGCCCTCCAGTATATAATCGGCTTTTAATTCTTTTGCGATTTCCTGTATTGTCTTTTTGGTATCCTCATATTGTTCTATGGAGGTACGCGACCGCACAACCAAACCCTTTATGCCCGTAAGATGATTGATCAGGGCATCGGCCACACCATCAGCGAAATATTTTCCTTCTTTGTCTTCTCCGATCAGTTTGAAAGGCAGAACGGCAATTACTTTTTTTGAATCAGCAATTTTACCATCATCCGGGCTGGACGATTTGTTAAAAAACAGAAAATAAGATGCAACGAGCCCAATTGCAAAAATCAATGACAGTATTAAAACGGTCTTTTTTGTATGACCAGCTTTTTCCGGCTTTTTGATGTTGTGTGAATTGGCATCATCGGGCAGGTGGTCAGGTATCTCGTTTACGTTGATTTCATACACCTTTACCGGCTCCGCGACATTTTTCAGTTGTTCTTCGCGCACAAACTCCGAGCTGATCTCAATTTTATTTGAGAGGTTCTTATACACAGCTTCTGATACCCAGGTGCTGCCAATGGATGCCAGCGCCTGGATCCGGGCAGCGATATTCACTCCATCGCCAAACACATCACCGTCTTCAAATACCAACTCTCCCTGGTGGATACCAATGCGCAGTTTGAGCCCCTCCACATTTTGTGCAGCCTGGTGAATGGCTGCCGCGCAGAATACTGCATCCGTAACCGTATGAAAACTGGCCATTACGCCATCGCCCAATTCTTTGATCCACTTGCCATGGTATCTTTCGATCAGGGGCTTCTGGATCTCCCTGTTTATTTTCAGGATCTCAAATGCCCTTCTTTCATCACGGCCCATCAGTGCCGTATAACCGACAATGTCAGTGAACATGATGGCGGCGAGTTGGCGGGTCTGGGACATCCTTGAAAATTTACGATATAAAGATTTTTACAACTGGTTTATAAGAGTTGGAGTTATTATCCGGGTAAAAACTATCCATGGTACAGATCTCCTCATTTATTTTCCACCAAGGACCCTAATATACCAGCGCCACTGCCCGAATTGGCCCTGCATTTCCCTTTTTGATTTTCAAAGGAAAGCCGATAAAGACCAGTTTCTTCTCTAGTACAATCTTGTCCAGATTCGCCAAACCTTCAATGCTTGGCACATTTTTCCGGGCAAATGCCAGGTGCTCCGGCATAAGGTCATTTGCATCTTTAAAATCCCTGTCTGCAACCTTACGCATGAAATTAGTCAGATTGGCCAGGCTGGGCATATCCGTTGCGAATAATTTCACAGGTATTCCGGCAAGGTATTCTGCTGCCTCGCCCGACAAATAAGGATATGATGGATAACTCAGGGTGTCCTTTGGCGGGTCATAGGCAACATAAGCCAACACAATATCGCCTGCTTTAATTCCCTTCCCTTCGAAGTCCATCCTCGTCAAAGGCTCGTCTTTTTTCTTCCCGCTGAAATCGAAAATCTTTGCTTGTCCAATAAATTGATCCACAGGAAATTCATCGGTTGTTTTTCCGCCCTTGATAACATGCGAAGGGGCATCATGGTGGGGACCCACATGATTGAAGAT
>JAHEEX010000206.1 GCA_024640465.1 Sphingobacteriales bacterium
TATGGGGGTTTTGGAAACCTATGGGGGTTTTGGAAACCTATGGGGGTTTTGGAAACCTATGGGGGTTTTGGAAATCTATGGGGGGTCTGAAAACCGGAGAATCTTAAAAATCCAGTAAAATCCATCCTGCCAATCCATCCAATCCTCAGAATCCTGCTCTCAGAATCCTGCTCTCTTTAGTTCATAATTTAAAATTTCCTGCCCCAGGAATTTCATAAAAGGGAAACCCAATTCATCATAATCATATTTATCATCATTCAGGATTCCGTCTTTATTACAATAAATAATTGCACTGACCATGAATTCCAGGTTATGCTGCGTATCAGAGAAATAGGCAATATCCAAAAGTTGTCCGTAAGCATCCCCCACCTTATTATACACCTTTAAACCTGCCGGGATCTTTAGATTCTTATCAGCTCCGAAAAGCAAAAACTTGCAGTAGGTATCATAATAGGTTTGTGGATCATAGGGTGGCAAACCAACAGAAGATGGTGTTGCCGACATAAAATTGCGTAGAAAAGTATAATCTTCTTTTGTGAGCCCAAAACGTTTATTGGCAGGAATAGATTCGGGGAACATAACCGACTTCAGGATATCATGCAGTGAAGTCAGGCTGATCCTGTTTTTTCGTGAAAAGTCCATCGGCTCATTAACCAGTTCCCCATTACGGATATAAGCTCTGCCCAATTTATCATGACGGTTGTCATAGTCTTTTTTATTTTCCTTACCATCCTGTTCATATATGATTTTACCCTTTGCATCGAGAAAACGGATTGGATTAGTATGACGGTTCTGGTCTTCCGTAAGTGAAACCTCCAGCCGGTGAATGATTTCAGCTTCAGCATACCCTCTTTTTTGTAATTCACTGTTAATATATTCCGGGCCGAGAAATTCGTATAACCTGTTAAAAGCATCATTATCACTAACCAGGAAGATTTTTTTAATATAATTGGCTATGGTTGGTTTACCGTCTGGTGTGGTTGGATCGTTATAAACTGGAGTCTGACCACTATATCCTGTTTCAGTGATCATGGTACTGTTGGCATCCAAACCAGAGATATTTAATTCCCGGAGCTTTTGCAGGGCCAGGATCGCTACCGGCATCTTTACGGTTGAGGCCGGATAAAAATAATGAGCTCTTTCAACTCCATAAAAATGATCTGTAAACCGGGGTATTTTATCCTTATCCCGGTCGATCTGGGTATAAATGATTTGTACATTGAAAGAGTCGGGGTTATGGAAAACAGCCGCAAAAGGACTTTTTTCGGAATTTAACAGTTTTTCCAGGTAGGTTGACTCCTTTTTTTCAGGCATATGAACTGGTGTTTCGCTTATCAATACCGGAGATGATGGAGCAGAAGGCTGAATTTTTTTACCTGGATTACAGGCTGCAAGAAAGATCAGGGCTAAAATGGCCTTCCGGGTATGAAAAATTGACATAGCCCAAAGTAAAGAAAAATCCAATTAACGATAAAAAGCCCTTTACAGGCAAAGGAAAAACTGATTCATACACAATAAAATCAGTGACGGAAAAAGGGTGATGACCTCAAAAAAACCCTATCTTTGCCCGCCTTGCCAAAAAATGCCTATCCAGGCGGCAGGAGAATAAACAAAAAGTGTAAACCCGATTTGTATGCAATTTAAAGGTTTGGTTCGGTTTTTTGCTATCGCGCTTATCCTCATCTCTTTGTATCAACTTCATTTTACCTGGGTTGTGCGCAACCATGAAAATAAAATGGAGAAAAAGGCAAAAGCGTATGTTAATGCCAGTTATGGAACTGCTACGGCAGAAGTAAAAGACCAGGAATATAAAAAGAGACTTCGTCGCTTACTGGACAGCACAAAAGAAAGTACCATTACTTACGGAACCAGCGGTGCCGTTACCTATCAGAAAGCCAAAGAACAGGAACTTAACCTGGGACTTGACTTACAAGGTGGCATGAGTGTTACCCTGGAAGTGGAACTGGAAGATCTGCTGAGATCATTATCAAATAATGCCAAAGACCCTTCATTGAATAAAGCGATCACCACCGCTGATCAAAGGAAGGCAAACAGTGATGCAGATTTCATTACCCTGTTTGCGCAGGCTTATAAAGAGCAGAATCCAACAGGTCGTTTGGCTTCAATCTTCGCAGGAACAGGTCAACGGACCATCAAACTGGAAGATTCAGACAATGATGTGATCACTAAGCTTAGGGCATATGCTGAGGGTGCGATCAGCAATACGTATAATGTATTACAAAAAAGGATCGACCAGTTTGGTGTTGCCCAGCCTAATGTTCAGCTGGATAAAAACAAGGGTATCATCACTGTTGAATTACCAGGTGTAAAAGACGATCCGGAAAGAGTACGTAAATATTTACAAGCTACAGCAAACCTGCAGTTTACGGAATTATATAATATCGGTGAGTTGGACAAACCGTTAACTGATGCAGAAAAAGCACTTAAAGATTATTACAGTGGGGTAAAGCCAGAGGTTGATACAACTTCTGCTAAAACAACTGCAGTTACTGCAGTAACCGACACAAACAAAACGGCAACTATAGGTGAACTGGTTAAAACCCAGCCCGCTGGTAAAACTGATTCAGCCAAACCTGCTCAAAGTGCATATTCATTATTTAAAGTATTTCAACCGATTGCCCCGCAACAGGGACAGGACGGAAGAATGTCTTTTGCCCCCTACCTGGGTTTCATTTCCATTCGGGATACTTCAATTTTCAACGAATACCTGAACATAGAAAATGTAAAGAACCAGTTCCCCACCAACATGAAAATTGTTTATGGAGTACCGGAAAAAAATCAACAGGGTGTTAAGAGTGAAGTATTGCCTGTATATGCGTTGAAAACAATTGAAGGAAGTGATAAAGCACGATTGGAAGGTGATGGTGTTCAACAGGCCGTCCAGGACTATGATGATCGTGGCCGCCCGGCTATTAAAATGATCATGACAAAGCAGGGAGAGCGTATCTGGGGAGAAATGACAACCGAGAATGTAGGCAAACCCATTGCGATCGTACTGGATAATATAGTTTACTCTGCTCCTAATGTAATCAACCCCATCACAACAGGTACTTCTGAGATAAGTGGTAGTTTCACCATCGAAGAAGCACAGGATCTGTCAAATATCCTCCAATCTGGTAAATTGCCGGCACCTGCCAAAATCGTACAGGAACAGGTAGTTGGACCAACATTGGGTGCTGCGGCCATCAATGGTGGTGCAATGTCTTTTACCATTGCCTTTGTAGTCATATTCATCCTGATGCTGGTATATTATAATACTGCCGGATGGGTAGCCAATATAGCGCTCATATTAAACCTCCTTTTCACCATTGGCGTACTGAGTGCACTTGGTGCTACTTTAACAGCTCCGGGTATTGCAGGCCTGGTACTTACCATTGGTATGGCGGTGGATACCAACGTAATTATATTTGAACGGATCAAAGACGAACTGACCAAAGGAAAGAGCTACCAGTTAGCCGTCTCGGAAGGATATAAAAGGTCCATGGCTCCTGTATTAGATGCGCATATCACTACCCTGCTTACCGCCATGATCCTATTTTACTTCGGTCTGGGCCCGGTACTTGGTTTTGCTACCACACAGATCCTGGGTATCCTCCTTTCTTTATTCTGCGGTATCCTGATCTCCAGGTTGATAACAGATTTCTGGACAAATAAAAACAGGCACTTTAATTATTTTACGGATATCAGTCGCAAAGTATTTAAACATGCCAGTTACAAATTCATTGAATACCGCAAGGTTGCTTATGGCATCTCTGTAGTTGTTCTCATACTAGGTGTAGGTGCATTATTTAATGGTTTCGATCAGGGTGTTGAATATAAAGGCGGTCGCAGTTATACGGTTCGTTTTGATCAGCCGATGAAGCCGGAAGAAGTTTCAAACACATTACAAAAGTCTTTTGGAGAGCATCCGATCATAAAAACCGTTGGTGACAACAAAACGCTGAATATCACCACGTCTTACATGATCGACAATCAAAGTAAGACAGCTGATTCCCTGGTAGAAGCAACTTTGTTCAATTCATTGAAAAGTTCATTCCCTGAAAATACCACGCTGGCTGATTTCAAACGTGAGTATAAGCAAAGTTCACAAACAGTATTGCCATCCATTTCGGATGACCTGAAAAAGGGAGCTGTTAAAGCCACCATTTTTGCCATACTGGCGATCTTCCTGTATATCTTCCTTCGTTTCCGCGACTGGAGATATTCTGTAGGTACTATCATCGCCTTGCTGCATGACGTATTTGTAACCCTGGCAGTATTCTCTTTCCTGAAAGGAATTGTTCCTTTCCCGTTGGAGATCGACCAGCACTTCATTGCGGCGGTATTGACGGTGATTGGTTTCTCTATGAATGATACGGTGATCGTATTCGACCGGATCAGGGAAAACAGTAACACGATGAAAGGTGCCAGTAAAACCACCATCATTAATAAATCGATCAATGATACACTGAGCCGTACCATCATGACCTCACTAACGGTATTCCTCACACTGTTGATCCTCTTTATATTTGGTGGTGAAGTTACCCGCGGTTTTGCTTTTGCGATGCTGATAGGTGTGATTACAGGTACTTATTCTTCCATATTTGTGGCAGCACCGGTACTGGTTGACCTTGCCAAAGACAAGCCACTCGGACTGGCGGGAAATGAAACGGTTGTTGAAACACCCACTAAAGGAAAAGCAGCTTTAGCTAAATAAGCAGTTCAAATCAACGCAACATAGAAAAGTCCCCTTGCTGGGGACTTTTTCTTTATTTGCCTTTGTATTTTCTTAGTGATTTATATTACACGGAGAAAGAACTTCCGCAACCGCAGGTAGAAGATGCATTGGGATTTGTAAACACGAAACCACGGGCATCCAGTCCGCTCTTCCAATCGATCTCCATGCCATATAAATAAATGGCGTGTGCCGGATTGATGATACATGGAATGCCTTCAATGGTATACATTTCATCTTCAGGTTTCCTGTCTTCAAAAGCCAGTATATAACTCAGGCCGGAACAGCCCCCACCCTTTACGCCTACACGTAAAAATTGGTCATGGTTAAAATCCTTTTCCGCCATCAGACGTTTAAGTTCCATGATGGTATTGGGTGTAAATACAACTGGCGAAGAAGTAACGGTTTCTGTTTGCATATGAGGTGTAAATTTACAAACATTTTCAAGAAGTAAAAGTTAATCCGGCAAACTGTATTTTTGCAGGATACATTTATACTATGAGTAACCAGGACCTGATCTTATATGGAGGAATTGCCACAACCGTACTCGTTATTGCCCTTTACCTGATTTATTGGTACCGGGAAAAGAAAAGCATAAAAATCCCGGATATACCTTCCAGGCCTGCAAGCGAAAGCACCCTTAACCTGCGTTTACAGGCTTATGAGCGTCTTGTAATGCTCGCTGAACGCATTTCATTACCCAACCTGATAACCCGCATTCCAGCCGGGGACCTTACTGTCAGGCAGTACCAGGGTGTACTGATAGACCAGATCAAAACAGAATTTGACTATAACCTGTCGCAACAGATCTATGTTGCAACAGCTGCCTGGCAAGCGATAAATAACCTGAAGGAACAAAACATTTTTATCATCAACCAGATAGCCCAGGCATTACCTGCAGATATTAAAGGAAACGAGCTCAGCCGGAAAATCGCCGACCTACTCAATGCAGATCCCAGGGTGTCCCTTCATCCGATGGTATTGGAGGCCCTTAACTACGAGGCTAAAAAGCTATTATAAGCTCCAGCCATACTAACCTGACCAATATCCAGATATTTGAATACGTCCAAAAACTATTTGTCATGTCGGAGAAAAAATTTACGGATTCAGGGATTGAAATAAAAGAATGTTATACCGGGCAGGACATTGCCGGAATGCCAGTTGAAAAGCCAGGTGAATTCCCATATACAAGGGGTGTACAGCCAGATATGTACCGGGGAAGATTGTGGACCATGCGTCAATATGCCGGTTTTTCCACCGCAGAAGAAAGTAATAAACGATACCATTATTTATTAACGCAGGGAGTGATGGGACTTAGTGTGGCATTTGACCTTCCCACACAGATCGGTTACGACAGCGACCATCCGTTATCTGAAGGGGAAGTTGGAAAGGTTGGGGTTGCCATTGATAGTATCGAAGACATGGAAATACTTTTTAAAGGCATCGACCTGGAGAAAGTTTCCACTTCTATGACCATCAATGCAACCGCATATATTCTGCTGGCATTTTATGTGGCCCTTGCAAAAAAACAGGGCGCCGACCTCAAAAAGATCTCCGGTACGATCCAAAATGATATCCTGAAAGAATATGCGGCACGGGGCACCTATATATATCCCCCAAAGCCATCAATGCGTATCATTACGGATATTTTTGAATGGTGCGGAAAGGAAGTACCCAAATGGAACACTATTTCCATCTCAGGATATCATATACGGGAAGCAGGCAGTACTGCAGTGCAGGAAATTGCATTTACATTGAGTAACGGTAAGGCATACGTGAAAGCAGCACTGGAAAAGGGGCTGGATATAAACGTTTTTGGCAAGCGACTCTCCTTTTTCTTTAATGCGCATAATAACCTGTTTGAAGAAGTGGCTAAATTCAGGGCAGCAAGGAGGATGTGGGCGCAGATCATGAAAGACCTTGGTGCTACAGATCCCAAGGCCATGATGCTTCGGTTTCATACCCAAACAGGCGGCAGTACCTTAACTGCACAGCAACCACAGAACAATATCGCGCGGGTAACCATCCAGAGCCTGGCTGCCGTGATGGGCGGAACGCAATCGTTGCACACAAACGGTTTTGATGAAGCACTCAGTCTCCCTACAGAAGGTGCCGCCAGAACTGCATTAAGGACCCAGCAGATAGTGGCTTATGAAAGCGGTGTTCCCGATACTGCCGACCCGCTGGCCGGATCTTATTATGTTGAATCCCTCACCCGGGAAACGGAAAGACTGGCAAATGAGCTGATCAGTAAAATTGATGCCAT
>JAHEEX010000044.1 GCA_024640465.1 Sphingobacteriales bacterium
AGTTACTTATAATGGGAAAGATATGCCCACTACCCATAAAGGCATGAATATAAATCAATCAGAATATATGTGTGTTGTTGACGACATCCTAATGGTACTCGATCAACATAAAGCAACGGACGAAACCAGAAAAGATGTACTGTTCATTCTTTGGTCTTTAAAAGATATGATTATTTCAAAATAGTTTATTTCCCCCATTCTTCCTTCTTTGCAAACTTCCGCATCCTTAAACTCTTTGCGGTTCATGTATTTGCTTTTCCCTTTCTCATTCCTTATTCTTTATTCTTTATTCCTTATTCCCTAATGGCCTCCACCTCTTCCACCGTCATCGGTAATTTTTTCCCCAGCAACTGATACCCGCTCTCTGTAATCAGGTAGTCCTCCTCCACCCTGATGCCACTGAAATCCCTGTAGCTCTCCAGGGCACTGTAATGGATAAACTCAGTAAACTTATTCTCCGCTTTCCAGGCATCTATCAATTGCGGGATCAAATAAATCCCCGGCTCAACAGTTAGCGTAAAACCCGCTTCCAGAGACCTTCCCAATCGCAGCGATTTCATACCAAACTGGGTGCTTTTTTTCAATGTATCTGTGTATCCAACATAAGGTTCACCAAGGTCTTCCATATCATGAACATCCAGTCCGATCATATGGCCGAGGCCACACTGGAAGAACATGGCATGTGCTCCTGCTGCAACTGCTTCCCTGGCATCGCCTTTCATAACTCCAAGGGATTGCATCCCTTCTACAATCTTTTGTGCCGCGGTTAAATACACATCTCTGAATAATACACCTGGCTTAAGCATGGCCACTGCAGTTTGGTGTGCATGCAATACAATATTGTAAACTTCTTTCTGCCTGGTGCTGAATTTTTTCCCTACGGGATAAGTTGTGGTGAGATCGCCCGCATAATTCATGTCGTTTGAAGCTCCTGCATCGCATAAAACCATTTGCCCTTCTTTAATGGTATTACCACTGTATAAATTATGCAGGGTCTCTCCATGTATGGTCACTATGGGATTAAAAGAAAGGCTGCCGTTCTGAGCATATGCCACTTCTTTTACTTTGGCCATTACTTCATATTCCTTCATGCCGGGTTTAGCATAACGCATTCCTGCAAGGTGCATCTCAGCGCTGATGGTTGAGGCTTTATGCATTTCCGCTACTTCACAGGCTTCTTTATACGAACGTTGGCTAACAATGGCCCTGATAAGGGGAACAGAAATATATTCATGCAAAGTATTTATGGAGATGCCTGCCAATTCTGATATCCTGATTTTATTTTCCGGCCGGTATGGTGGCGTTATATGAAGGGTCCTGCCGCTTTCAATGACCTTTGCCAAAACAGCTATGATGGCATTAAAGGGTTGCGTTTTTTCGATACCAACTGCACTGGCCATCTCACTTACCGTTGGTAAGGGCCCTGTCCAAACGATATCATCAATCGTTAGTTCGTTACCAAAAATGATTTCTTCCCCGCTGTCAATATCAATGATGGCAGCCAGTCCGGCGGTATTCAATCCAAAATAATACAGGAAATTACTGTCCTGACGGAAGGGATACCAGTTGTCTTTATAGTTCATGCTGCTTTCTTCATTTCCCAGAAAGAGTATGAGCCCGCTGTCCATTTTTTTCTTTAGTGCAGAACGCCTTTTGATATAAATGCTTTTATCGAATAATCTGAATTGCATGAGTTTTGTTTAAATGTATACTCAATATCGGTAAATTCCCTTGATTTAACCGCGAAGACACTAAGAACAAAATGTATAATGACTCACCCCCTCCACGCTGAAGCGTGGCCTCCCCCCTCTCTTTTGCAAGAGAGGGGCAGGACTGCGAAGCAGGCCGGGGTGAGTCAAATCTATTATTTATTGACCCCGGTTAAATTATAAGTCAGGGCAACAAAATATCCCATTACAGGGAAATTTTTTGATACCGGAATAACTACTGGGAAGTTTTTCCCTTCGGCATTAACAGAATAGCCCGAAGATAGCAAATCCACTTCCCTTAGTGTAATACCAGAAGAAAGTATGACCCTGTTTGCCCTGCCCGGCTTACCAAATATCAATGAAATGCCTCCGTGAAAATTCAGTGCATTGAATCCGGAAGTAGTACTTATGCCAAAAGATAATGCGGGACGCAAAAAGGAATTGGTCCGGTAAGACACATGCATTAAAGCGCCGATAGAAAGCAATCCGCTTTTGGTTCTGCCAGCTTCCCTGATTATTTTAGTAGAATCTGTTGGAAGCTCATAATAATACTTCGGGCCCAGAAAATTATTACTGCCCCAATTAAAAAAAGCGCCGGTACTGAAGTCGATTTTAAAACCGCCATACGTTACTGCATTTACTTTGATGGTTCTTTGTGATGGTACGCCATACTCCAAAGGCCCGTCTGCTTTTGCCGTAAAAGTAATTACATGCTTATCCTTATCGGCTACAAATGGTTCTATATAGAGTTCAAAATTCCTTCTCTCCAGCATATTATAGTTCTGCTGTACAGCATATATACGTTGCTCCTTCAAGGCAGCTTTCATTGTCTTTAAAGCGGCATCTGCTTCAGTAATATCATCTTTAATTCCCAGAATAAACGATTGTATCTTCCGGATACAAAGTTTCTTTTCCTTTATCTGCAGTAAAATTGAATCATAACTTTTTGAACAGGTATCTTTTCTGCCACAAAGCTTTTTTTCAAGGTCGGTTACACATACCTGATATTTTGATGCCAGCAGATCAGACTCCCTGATAAGGGAACTTGTAGCAGTAAAAAACCGATCATTTATCAGCTTTTGAGCAGATTCGTATGTCTGCTGATAAAATACAGCTATGACCTGTGATGTATCGTTGGGCCCGGTTTCAACACCGGTAAATTTTTTAATCAGGCTCCTTTTAGATGAGTCTATATGGCCGAAAGAATTTACCGTATTTTTCTTCAACTTATCTAATTCCTGGTTCAATTCCGGGTAGGTTTCAAACTTTGCGGATAATTTTTCCAAAGACTCTCCGGTACCTTTTACCAACACAATCTGCTGGTTCATATCTTTTATCGTTAAAAGATAAGTTACAACATCAACGCAATGGCAGGCTTCAATGGCAGCTAGTATCTTCTTTATCTCACTTGAATCAACCTCCCCCCTGGATGCCGGACCAGGCTGCACCCCTTTTACAGAAAGAAACCCAGGGAACGCCAAACCTTTTAAGGCAGCAGGCCTTTCTGTATTAAAATTCTCCCCTTTTTGCTCCGCGGTATATTGTTTAAATACAAGTCTGTTGAAATTTATTAATTTATAACTGTACTTCTGATTATACTTTACCGTATCATCCCAGATATTTTTGTTTGTATTTAGAAAATCAATCTCTTTCACAAAATAGTTATCCTGTGTTTTTGCTACATCGTCTTTTAGGCTGACTTTAGTCTGGCCATACATAATTTGAGATAAACACAGTACAGATACTAAAATGGGAAAGATTCTCATTGATTGGTTTTGGGTAAATAATATTAAGATATTTATTAGTATCAAAAAATTTTAATCTTCATTTCTTTTTCATCAACAGGTTCCAAAGAAAGCATAGCATTCTTTGCAACCTGGCGGTTAAAGTATTATCTTCCACGTATCAAAAATCAAATTCATGAAATATATTCTGCCCTTCATACTCTTATTTATTTTCAGTTGCAAGCAGAAATCAAATGAAACCAGCGATATCAAACTCAATGAGGTCTTAGATAACTACGCTGCATCCTACTACAAACTCAACCCCCTGGATGCTACCCAAAATGGCATTACACTCTATAACGACCAACTGGCAAACGACATCTCCCCCGATTATGTACAAAAAATGCTCTCGCTTAATAAAAGCTACCTTGATACCCTCGCATTGATTGATACAACTAAGCTTACCTATTCGGAGCAATTGAGTATAGATATCCTCCGCTTTAAACTTCAGATAGAAAATGAAGCCTACACCAATGGGTATGGTTTGAACCGCCCTGTTGATCAGTTTGTATTCAGCTTTCCGCAGAATTTCGCAACGCTGGGTTCGGGTGCGGGTTTTATTCCTTTTAAAACCGAAACAGACTATCGGAATTTTATCAGTCGCATGAAAGCCTTCCCCGCCTGGATCGATCAATCCATCGAAAACATGCAGGCCGGACTGGAATCGCACAATACCAACCCGCAGGCATCCATGAAAAAAGTGCCCGCCCAGTTGAAGCCTTTGTTTGAAACCGGATCAGACAAAAATATCTTTTATAAACCGCTGGCGAATTTACCGGCCGGTATGGATACGGCTGCCAAAGCAAAGCTGATCAAGGATTACACAGATGCTATAGAGAACAGCATTAAACCTGCCTATAAAAAACTGCACGACTATCTCACAACAAATTATATCTCTAACACCCGGAAAAATACCGGACTGCTCGACAACGGCAATGGCGAAAAGGAATATGCGTTCTGGTTGAAATTCTACACTACAAAAAATATCACCGGCGATGAAATCTTTGCCCTTGGTGAAAGCGAAGTGGCGCGTATCCGGAAAGAAATGGATTCGCTGAAAACACTTACAGGTTTCAAAGGAGACCTGAAAGCATTCTTTCAGTACATCAAAACCGATAAAAAATTCTTTCCTTTTAAAACAGAAAAGGAAGTACTGGATAGGTATAAAAGTTTTGAAGCACTGATGGAACCTCAGTTAAAAAAAATGTTCAACCTGCGACCTAAAATGGCCTTTGAAGTTCGTGCCACAGAAAAATTCAGGGAAGCAGGCGCCAATGCGCAGTATAATGTGGGATCACGTGATGGCAGCAGGCCAGGCATTTTTTATGAAACTGTCAGAAACCCGCTAACCTACAATTATTTTGAAATGGAAAGCCTGTACATGCATGAAGCCATACCAGGTCATCATTTCCAGTCGGGATTACAATTGGAAGCGGATATCCCAGAGTTCAGAAAAAATTACTGGACAAGTGCATTTGGTGAGGGCTGGGCTTTATATGCGGAGAGCCTGGGTAAGGAACTGGGCATGTATACCGATCCGTATCAATACATGGGTCGCCTGAATAATGAAATGGAAAGAGCGGTGAGGCTTGTAGTGGATGCCGGCATGCACCATAAAGGCTGGACACGTGAACAGGCCATTGCCTATGTTCTGGAAAACCAACCTGTGACAGAAGAAGTGGCCATCCAGCGCATCGAGCGGTATATGGTTACGCCCGGCCAGGCGGTGAGTTATAAGATCGGCGAACTATCGATACTGGCTATGCGCAAAAAAGCACAGGAAAAGATGGGTTCTACATTTGATATCCGGGCTTTTCATGACGAGATGTTAAGGGAGGGTTGTTTGCCGCTGGTGATCATGGAGAAGCATATGAATCGGTGGATGTCTAACCGCTAAGGCGCAATAGACACGATGCATTCTTTGCTCCTTTGCGGTTATTGTTTTAAATTGTATTATGAAAAAAAATATTTTATTTCATTTGCTGATACTTGGTATTTCATTGAATTCATTCGCCCAACAAGATCCCTATATGTGGCTGGAAGATATAGACGGCGTAAAAGCACTTGAATTTGTAAACAAACAAAATAAGATAAGCTACGATAAGCTCAGCAGTATGAAAGAGTACCAGGAGATCTATAATAAGAGCCTGGAAATTTATAATTCGGTTGAAAGGATTGTCTATCCTACAATATATGGCGATTACATTTACAACTTTTGGCAGGATAAGGATCATGTAAGGGGCATCTGGCGAAGGACCACCAAACAAAGCTATATATCTGCAACTCCTGCCTGGGAAACCTTGCTTGACCTGGATGCCATGTCTGCAAAAGATAATGTAAAATGGGTCTACAAAGGGGCCTCTGGCTTATATCCTGATTATAACCTGTTCCTGGTAAACCTGTCGAAAGGTGGCGGAGATGCCGTAGTAGTAAAGGAATTTGATGTAAACCAAAAAACCTTTGTTGAAAACGGATTTGTCATGGAAGAAGCAAAAGGTGGTGCTGATTTTATAGATAAAAACAGATTGATCGTTTCAACTGATTTCGGTCCAAACACCATGACCACATCCGGCTATCCCCTGCAGGTGAAGATTTGGGAAAGAGGTACATCAATAAAAGATGCAAAACTTATTCACACAGGAAAAGTCACGGATGTTGGTTCCTGGGGTTACGTGATGAGAGATGGAAATATTGGCTATACCATGATTCATCAGGCTATTTCAACTTTTGAATCGCAGAAATTAATCTGGATTAATGATAAACTGGTAAAACTGGATATCCCGCCAGATGCTGAAGTTCCTGCCTTATTAAATAACCAGCTGGTAATTAGTTTAAAATCAGATTTGAAAACCGGCGGCAAAACATTTAAACAGGGATCATTGGTAAGTTTGAATTTTACAGATCTGATCAAAGGACAAAAAAATATTCAATTGATCCTGGAACCAGATAGCTATTCCAGTATATCTGGTGTATCATCTACTAAAAATAAACTGCTGGTTGAATTGCTCAGCAATGTGAAAAGCGAATTATACATTTATTCTTTCAGCGCTGGTAATTGGTCAAGGCAAAAAGTTGCCGCTCCGGATTTTGGAGCGATTTCGGTTAATGCTACCAATGAATTAACAGATGATTATTATTTCAGTTTTACTAATTTTCTCACGCCAACCACTTTATATTCAGCTAATGCTGCTGATAATAGTTTAAAGAGTTTTAAATCCCTGCCCGCTTTTTTTGATGGAACCAAATATGCCGTAGACCAATTTAAGGCAAAGTCGAAGGATGGTGAGATGATTCCCTACTTTGTTGTGTCTTCCAACACAATGAAAAATAATGGAAGCAACCCTACCCTGCTTTATGGCTATGGTGGTTTTGAAATTTCAGAATTACCTAATTATTCTGCAACCATCGGAAATGCCTGGCTGGATAAAGGTGGTGTATATGTTTTGGCCAATATCCGCGGCGGTGGTGAGTTTGGGCCCAAATGGCACCAGGCCGGATTAAAAGAAAAAAGACAAAATATTTATAACGATTTTCATGCCGTTGCGGAAGACCTGATTACCCAAAAAATCACTTCCAGCAAAAACCTCGGGATCATGGGCGGCAGTAATGGCGGCTTGCTCGTTGGTGTGGCATTTACACAAAGGCCCGATTTATATAATGCGGTTGTTTGTGCGGTACCACTGCTGGATATGCAGCGGTATAATAAACTGCTGGCAGGTGCCAGCTGGATGGGCGAATATGGCGATCCTGACAAACCTGAAGAATGGGAATATATTAAAAAATATTCCCCTTACCAGAACCTGAAGCCGGGTGTAAAATATCCTGAAGTGTTTTTCTATACATCTACACGTGATGATCGCGTGCATCCCGGACATGCCAGGAAGATGGCGGCAAAGATGATAGACATGGGGAATACTATTTATTATTATGAAAATACGGAAGGCGGGCATGGCGGTTCCTCTACAAATGAACAAAGGGCAAAAGCATCAGCGTTGCAGTATGCTTATCTGCTGATGAAATTGAGAGATGGAAAATAAAAAATAACCGCGAAGAAACGAAGTTTAGTTTGGCGCGACGCCATGGTTCGTGTCTTCACGAACCATCTCCATGTAAATATCACTTTCCGGTTCGTGGAGACACGAACCGAGGCAACCGGAGAATCAAAAACCTAACCTCGTTTCTTTGCGGTTAAATCTTAATTCGCTACTTTGAAAGCATGATTCATGCAAACGATTCCCGCCTTCACGTAGTAGACGCCCTGCGAGGCTTTGCCCTCACGGCCATTGCCCTCTTACATAATATTGAACATTTTGATTTTTACTATACCCCAACTACCTTGCCTGCCTGGATGCCCCCTATTGATAAAGCCATCTGGGACACATTATTTTTCCTTTTTGCCGGTAAAGCTTATGCCATATTCTCACTGCTCTTTGGGCTGACCTTTTTTATCCAAACCGATAACCAGGCAAAAAAAGGGAAAAGTTTTAATGCACGTTTTGCATGGCGACTGGTATTGTTATTTTGTTTCGGATTATTCAATTCGATGTTTTACCAGGGTGATATCCTGGGCACTTATGCCATCATTGGTTTTGTGCTGATACCAGCCTCCTATCTTGGAGATAAAGCCCTCTTTTGGGTGGCAGTAATACTGATGCTGCAACCATATGAATGGTTCAATGTGTATAAGGCAGCCCAAAACCCCACGCAGCAAATAACAGATCCCGCATCCTGGGCTTATTTCGGTAAAATGGCTCCTTATATCACCGGGAATTCTTTCATAGATACCGTTGTAGGAAACCTCACCAACGGCAAAAAGGCTGTGGCTCTATGGACGCTTGAGAGTGGAAGGGTTTTCCAGACTGCGGCTTTATTCATGCTGGGATTGCTGGCAGGTCGTAAATCCCTTTTCAATATAACGCATAAGAGCAAACGATTCTGGCGGAATGTGCTCTATATATCAGCCATTGGTTTCATCCCTTTATTTTATGGCAGTAAAAATATTTCACTCTTTACGGAAAGTGCCGCTGTAAGCCGGCCGCTTGAACTGATCATCAGTTCCTGGTCGAATCTTGCGTTTATGCTGGTGCTTGTATCCGGGTTCATCCTGCTCTTTCAAAAACCAGGCTTTCATCGTACATTAAATGTTTTCTCCCCATTGGGCAGGATGAGCATGTCTAATTACATAATACAATCCATAATGGGGTCTTTTATTTATTACGGTTATGGGTTGGGGATATATAAATTTGCCGGTTCTACTTATGCGGTATTGATTGGTATCGGATTGATCACCATGCAGATCTTTTTCAGCCGGTGGTGGATGAAAAATCATAAACAGGGCCCGATGGAATCCATCTGGCATAAGCTTACCTGGTTAAATGCGAAGTAGAAAAAGAGGCAAATAATATTATTGCATCAATATCATTTCCTGTTAAAAAGTATAAATGAGTGCTAAGGTTCTCACAGATTAAGCTTTTGCAAAAAGTACCTTATTTATTATCTTACTAAAAATATTTTCATGAACCCCACCAAAAGGGAAGATATTCATCTCATTTCACGGTACAGCAACTGGCCGGTGGCATATGTTGACAGGCTCCTGAAAGAAAAGGTCTATCACCTGAAATCAGACTGGCAACATTTTCTGCGATTGTTTTTTTTAACAATGGGGATTGGATTTGCTGCCGTCGGGGTCGTTTTTTTCTTTGCCTATAACTGGGATAACCTGCACAAATTTGTCAAACTTGGACTGATAGCTTCCCTAATCATCTCCTTTTCACTTGTAGTGATATATACACGCTTAGCCCTTCCGTTCAAACAGGTCATACTCACCGGCTCTGCCCTATTAACGGGCTGCATCTTTGCTGTTTTCGGACAGATCTACCAGACCGGTGCAGATTCTTATGACCTTTTCCTGGGCTGGACGATCTTAATTACAATTTGGGTTGTTGCAGCTCATTTCTCACCCCTATGGCTACTGTATATTGCCCTCATCAACACCACCATTGTATTGTATGCAGATCAGGTTGCTAAAGACTGGTCACCGGTTTTAACCTGTACAATCCTCTTTCTTGTGAACACCCTCTTTGCTGTTGCTTTCCGCTGGCTATCTTCCTACAGGCCTGCATTGAAACCGTCACGCTGGTTCACCCATACCATTGCACTGGCAGCTGTATCATGCGCAACAATTGGAATGACAATTGGCATCATGGATGAAAAAAAACCGGTATTTTTTGTTTTGCTATTGACAACAATAATCCTGTATGGTTTAACAGTTATATATGCACTAAAAGAAAAAAGCCTTTACTACTTAGCCATAATTGGTTTCAGTACTATCATCATTGCCTCGGCTGAAATAATAGATTTTTCACAAAATGAATTTATGTTTTTACTGGTAACTTTTTTTATCATTACCAGTGTAACCCTGCTCATCAAAAAAATGATTGACCTGCAAAAGAAATGGTATCATGAAAAATGATGAATCTATCAAAGCGTTAATAAGCGATGCAAAGAGATCCATTGGTGAATCATTTACCGTGGACGAAGAAATGGCATTAAAAGAATATCATGCGGATGAGTCTGCAAGGTCTAGCATGGCAATTAAAGTACTTTCTATCCTTGGCGGTTTCCTGGCAGCACAGGCATTTATGGGATTTTTATTTTCAGCTGGTTTATACAATTCCAGTATCGGGCTCATTCTGGCCGGATGCTTTTTTATAGGGGGCTCCATCTGGCTGAGTAAAAAATCAACTGCATTGGTCTTTGATACATTTTGCATTTCAGCATATCTCTCCGGGTTTTTCACCCTGGGTCTTGGATTCCATGAAGCACATATGAACGACCAGTTGATTGCATGGATCTTCATCCTCATTGCACTGGCAACACTTTTTATCATCGATCATTTCATTTTTACCTTAATCGCCGTCCTCGTAATCAGCGGGTCCTGTTTATTTATCATTGCTGATGGGCCCTTTAAAGAAATGATCCATGCCTACATCATTTTAACCTCCATATGCATGACCATCTGGCTTAAGGAGGAAGCCAGGATTATAACCAGCCATACAAAATGGGCAGGGATGTATAATGCTATCCGTACAGGACTGGCCATCTCACTCCTGGCAGGCCTTGGTTTTATTTGTAAAAGAGGTCTTTTTGACATCTCCCCAAATTATATTTGGGTATCGTCTGTAGGATTGATCCCTTTGCTGATGCTCGTCATCAACAAAATGCGGCAGGCCCTCGGGTGGCTCACGGAAACGGATAAAATTCTTTCCTTTACGATTGGCCTCGCTTTGTTATTACCCCTGGTTTTTTCACCCGCCATTGTCGGAGCCTTACTTATTCTCCTTGCCAGTTACTATGTCAATTATAAAACCGGCTTTTTCCTTGGCATCATTTCGCTTATCTATTTTACCGGTCAGTTTTATTACGACCTTGAATACAGCTTGTTAGTGAAATCCGGCCTCCTGTTTTCAACAGGTGTACTGTTTATTATCCTCTTTCTGCTAACCCACAAAAAACTTGTTCCTGATGAAAAAGGGTAAAAGACTATTTATTCTTCTTAATCTGTTCCTGGTCCTGGGATTTTTCATGTATGCCGTTAGCCAAAAGGAATCCATATTATCTGAAGGCAAACTACTTTTATTTGAATTAGCTCCGGTTGATCCGAGGTCTCTTATGCAGGGCGATTATATGGCATTAAGATATAAGGTGGCTGATTCCATCAGAAAGCCGGATCTTCCTAAAAGAGGCTTTATTGTAATCCGCCCGGATTCGTTTAACATTGCCCGTTATGTCAGGATCCAGAAAGGAAATCAGCCTCCAGGTCCGGATGAACAACTCATAGAATTCAGTGCTTCTTCATATGAAATAAACATCGGCGCTTCCTCTTTCTTCTTTGAAGAGGGAAATGCAGATAAATATGCAAAAGCAAAATACGGAGGGATAAAAGTGGATAAGAAGGGAAACAGTGTTTTAACAGGTTTGTATAATGAAAACCGGATAAGGATTGAATGAGTTTATCGATTGCTGGTCCTTGCTTCCCATGTACACCCCCGGATAAGCCCGTATTTTGAACAAAACGAAAAGTTCAGCCCTTTATAGCTGAAATATCCTCTTTCATCCTGAGATATTCCCATTTGGTCGCAACAAAATGAATTTTAGCAGTTCTTTTAGAAAAAAATTGAGAACTAATTCTATTTTTACCATATTAACTCAAACACTCAATCAATTTTCATGAAAAGAATCATTTACCCATTTGCTGCTATCCTGCTGATCGTTTCCTCCGCTTTTACTTTGATGCAGACAACTGCCTGGAAGATTGCGGATAATTATGCCGTTAAATTCGATGGTGGCGATCCATCAGGGGAATTCAAAGGCCTGAAGGGTACCATCATTTTTGATGTCGCCGACCTCGCCCACTCAAAATTTGATGCAACAGTTGATGTGGCCAGCATCAATACCGGTAATGGCATGAAAAATACACATGCAAAAAGTGAGAAGTGGTTTGATGCAGAAAAATATCCCGTTATCAGGTTTACTTCTTCTGCGATTAACAAAACCGCCAATGGCTTTGAGGCAAAAGGAACACTGGATATGCATGGTGTACAGAAAGAAATAGTCATCCCTTTTACATTTGAGAACAATACATTCCACGGAAATTTTGAAATTAACAGGCTGGATTATAATGTAAATGTGGCCGAGCCGGAACATGGTTCCGCAAAATTCAAAATGGATATCACCGTTCCTGTTACCAAATAGTCCGGCATGTATAAAAAGATCTTCTATCACGCCATTGCAGCCAGTGCGCTTAGTACACTGGCTGCAATGATTTACTATCGAATTTATTATTTCGCCACCCTGGCAGACTTCTCAAAAATTGTCAATTACCAGTCTATCATTGGACTGAGCATCATCGTGTGCATGATAGCCTCGTTTGTTTACTTTGGCTTGAGGAAATGGCTCGGCCCCAAAGCTGAAATTGTTTTTAATTTCCTCTTCTCCATATTATCCTTTGCTGCAGTGATGTTTCCCATCAGCCTGTCGCTTCCCCTTGACATTAAATTTCCGGAACTTTTTCCCGGACTGGCAGTGCCCATGGTTTTTTTTCCTGCCATAGCATGGTTTACAATAAAACCATTGTTCAAGTTGCCAAATGATTAATTGAATAAACTACAAAAACTTCACTTGCACCCTGGTCTTTACACCAACCAATTTGACAAACACTTCTTCATCATCTAAATGAGAATATTTGATGATCAAATTGCCTTCCCAGGTTGAATACCATCCAAAATTATTGGGATCAAACCAGTCTTTCTTATCAACATCCCAAACCTTTACTTCCATATTACTTATATATCTTTCTATAAAATAATCTGGATCATAGATTATGATAGCAAGATCATCCCCCCAGGCACCTGGAATACGTTTCCATTCCACATTTTCAAATACCCGTGTAGTTCCTTTATATGGATCTGGCAATACTTTTACTTCCATAGTGTCTGAAGCCTCAAGACCAAGTTCATTTTCTACCTGCAACCGGAATTTATATGAACCTTCTTTTGAAACATTTACCAAACTTGAATACTCATCACTAATAAAATTATTTAAGAAGCTACCTGCAGGCTGTTGAATTACTGTCCACTTGAAAAGAAGCTTTCTGCCCCTGGGATTAAATGAAAATGTTTCATATGCATCAAGAAATACAGTATGTTTCGGTGCCTGGATTTGCAGGTCCGGACCTGCTTTTGCAATGGGCTTTTTTCCAACCAGTGTGTCTTCCATCACATCCAGCGCATAACTGGATTCTGCCATATTTCCCAGGTTGTCCTTAACCGTGAGTTTAAAAACATACTGACCTATTCCTGGTTTTTCAATCCAGGCCAATGCCCTAGTTGAATCAATTATTCTGGGTTTTCCCGATGCAACCGGGAAACTGGTACACGACCAGTTAAAAAACATAGCCCTTCTGCTATTGAGGGAAATTGTCCTGCAGGCATCAAGGTAAACTTCCTTAACATTGGAGTAGATCAAAGCAGGCACTGTTGCTTCTACATTTATGGTGTTTGGCCCATCAGGCAAAACCTGATCAGGCTTACGGCAGGATACAACAAACAGTAAAAGCAGGAAAACCTGTATTTGTCTCTGATAAAGTATGCGGTGTAAAGTAAGCATGGCTTATTTTTTTACTTCATCAAAAATAAAATGATGTATAGGGCCATGGTGGGAAAGTAGACAAACAGCAGTAATCAGGAGATAAACTGCATTTTACCGCTATGAAACGATGATTTCTCCTTCTGTCTTTGCGGTTATCGGTTTTTTCTTTTTTGATACCCCTTTTAGAAATGCATGAAACGCCACCTGGGCGCAGTACTGTGCGGGCCTTTCAGGATATGGAATGGGCTGAAGGTCGGCATCCAGCATTTGTGTTTTTACACTCGGCGTAAACTGAATATCCATGAATTTCAACACTTCCTTTTTGATCTTCTGGTTCAAAATGGGAAAAACAACCTCTATCCTTGTTTTCATATTACGCGTCATCCAGTCGGCCGAACCAAGATACATATCCTGCTTCCCCTGGTTATGGAAAATGAAGACCCGGCTATGTTCGAGGTAGCTGCCCACAACCCGGCAGAGAGAAATATTTTCGCTTAATCCCGGTAAACCTGGTTTGATGCGGCAAATACTCCGCACACACAATTTAACCTTTACTCCGGCAGCGGAAGCGTCGTATAATTTTTGAATGATTTCCGGATCTTCCAGATTATTCACTTTCACCCATATCTCTGCATATTCTCCTGCCTTAGCAATACTGATCTCATTTTCTATGAGCGACATAAACTTTTCAAAACCACCGAACTGGGGTACAATCAGGGTTTCAAAAGCTGCAGGTTGTTTACGGTGAAAAAGATAATTAAATACCGACTCCAATTCTGTGCAATGCCGGGGGTCTGAACTGAGTAAACCAATATCAGAATATGTACCGGAGGTTTTTTCATTAAAATTACCCGTACCAAAAAATCCAAACTGTTGCACCTTACCGTTTACTTTTCTTTTAATAAGGGCTGCTTTTGCATGCACTTTAATACCCGGAATGCTATAGCTGATCTCCACTCCTGCTTCCGCCATTTTTTTGGCCCAGTATATATTATTGGCTTCATCGAACCTGGCTTTGAGTTCAACAAAAGCCTTTACTTTCTTCCCATTTTTTGCTGCACTGATCAGTGCGTTAACTACATAAGATCCATGGGCGATCCGGTAGAATGTGATCAGGATCTCTGTTACATAAGGATCCAGGACTGCCTGGTTGAAAAAAACAAGCACATGATCGTAAGTCTGGTAAGGAAAATGAAATAAAAAATCGCGGCGGCTGATCGCCTTAAAATAATTACCAAATAATGAAAGTGATGGATGCTTTAATGGCTTTAGTGGTTTCTGCAATAATTTTGAACCGCCGGGATTGGGTAGTGCAAAAAAATCACTCATGTTCATATACCGTCCTACTGGCAACATCTCGCCGCTTTCCAGTTTGAATCGTTCACGGCAAAAGTTGATCATCCCAGATGGCATTTTGGCATCATATTGGAAGCGCGAAGGTTTGCCCATTTTGCGCGATTCAACACTTTTTTCCAAAGCATCCATTAAGCCATTCTGTTCTTCTTCGATGTTGAATTCTGCATCCCGGTTGAGCTTGATGGCATATAAATCACCAATGGCATATTTTTTCATGATATAACCGGTACCGATCCGAATAATATCATCGAGATAAATAAAATATTTTTTCCCTTTTTGCGGAGAGAGTGTGTAGAATCTGGGAATGATATGGCTGGGGATATTAAGGATCATATTCCGCTTCATCTTTGTCCTCTTATCGGTCAATTGCACCAGGAAATACAACAGCCTGTCTTCCAGAAAAATGTCTGTCTTTTCATCCAATATCACCGGTTGCAGGTAAGAAAGCACTTTAGACATGAAGATATTAAGTGCTTCTTCTTTATGAGTTTTCGATAATTTCTTTGCGGCATAATACAGTATAATGCCATTTGTCTTTAACTCAGGTATCAGCAGTTTTTCTAAAATGATCCGGGACTCCAGGCTTTGCTTATTCACTTCTTTTCTAACAGCTTCCAGCGTTCGGGAAAAATAACCGGTAGCAGGCTGATGCTCTTTCTCCACCAACATTTCCAATTGTGCCATCCTTACCCGGGAAAACTCATCCAGGTTATTGCTGTGTATGGCCAGGAATTTTATTTTATCAAATATCCTGAGGTCCGGAAAGAGGATTTCATGCAAAACCCTCGTGTTAAATGAGAGCCAGCTAAGATCCCGGTCGTTAAACAAATCCTCAGCCATAGATTACCCTTGGTGGTTGATTAACCGCAAAGAAACAAAGATGCACCGAATATTCTTTAGTTCATTCTGACATTTAAGGCAAAAATCCTGTACCTTACTCCCATACCCTCCTTTTTTCTCCTTTTTTCTTTTATTGATCAATAAAAACAAACAACATGAAAAAGTACATTCTTGTGTTTGCTGTTGCGTCATGTATTATGGCTTGTAACAGTGAAGCACCCAAAACAGAAACCGCCACTACGGTGGCTCCGGCAACAGAAACTGTCGCCGCAGTTAAAGCTGAAGTTCCCCTCCCTATGACACCCAGTTATTCAAATTCATTTGAATTGGGAAAACCTGAATATGCTGCTATGATTGTTCAGGGCAGTTGGAAAGACTGGGATGATAACAAACTGGATAATATGACTAATTGGCTGGCTGATACTGTTGTTGCTATTGGCAGCGATATGACCACCTTACGTGGTCTGGGAAATATGATGAAAAAATGGAAGGAAGACAGGGCTAAATACAGCGAAGTACTGGATACCATTAATGCGGTTATTCCCATTTATGCAAAAGACAAAAATGAGCATTGGGTGATGGTATGGGCCACGTCTCATTCTACAGATCTGAAAGGTAAAAAAGATACAGCAGCCTATATGGAATCATGGCGGATCAATAAAGATGGCAAGGCAGACTTACTGCTGCAGTTCGACAGGGCAAAACGGAAAAAATAGTTGTCTACGTTAATTATTTATAAACCCTGCCTATCCGGCGGGGTTTGTTCTTTTCTAATACTGTCTCCCCTCTATAAATGGTTAAATGGGAAAATTGTCCATCCCTCTGCGTCCATTATCCATTTTTTACCCTTCCTTTCCGAATGATCTTTGTATTGTCAATAACGACAATAATCTAAAAAGAATACAAGATGAAAAAAGTAACCGTTCCAAGCAGAGATGAAGTTGCACCAGCAAACCAGGCAATTTTCGATAACCTGAACAAAGCTTTGGGCTTCGTACCTAATCTTTATGCAGTAATCGGACATTCCGAAAATGGATTAAGCCGGTACCTGGCTTTTCAAAACCACAAAACCAGTCTCACAAATAAAGAAAAAGAAGCCGTAAACCTGATTGTGAGCGAAGTGAATGGTTGTGTATACTGCCAAAGCGCGCATACGGTGATTGGTAAAATGAATGGCTTTACAGACGACCAGGTATTGGATCTTCGCAGGGGTAAATCAAGCGATCCAAAACTGAACGCCTTGGTTAACTTAGCCAGCGGTATTACAAAAAATAAGGGTAAAGTAGACAGCAGGCTTACGGATGCTTTCTTTGCACAAGGCTATACTAAAGAAAACCTGGTTGACCTTGTTTTACAAATAAGCGACAAAGTTGCGATGAATTACCTGCACAACCTTACCGAAGTTGAGGTAGACTTCCCTGTTGCGCCATCACTTGAATTTGACCTGGTAGCCAGCAATAATTAATGATACCGAACAGGACCATTTTGAAGGAATGGCCTGTTCATTTTCTTTCAAAAAAATAGATCATGGAACAAAGACATCCGCTTCCCCCATTTACTGAAGAAACAGCCAGGCAAAAGATACAACTGGCAGAAGACGCCTGGAACAGCAAAGATCCGGAAAGAGTATCCAAAGCTTATACGATCAACAGCGAATGGCGAAACAGGCATCTATTTATTAACGGTCGCGAAGAGATCATCGCTTTTCTTACCACAAAATGGGAAAAGGAAAAAAACTACAGGCTCAAAAAAGAATATTGGGCACATGCAGGAAACAGGATCGCAGTAAGATTTGAATATGAATACGAAAACGCAGCCGGCCAATGGTACAGGGCTTATGGTAATGAAAATTGGGAATTTGATGAAAACGGCTTGATGGCTAAAAGATATGCGAGCATCAACGACCTCGAAATAGAAAAAAAAGACAGAAAACTGGTAGATTAAATATGTTATAATGAAAGACAAAAAAAGTAGCGATAATGATCAATTAAACAATGTACAAATTGTTATTCCTGATGAATGTGGGGATACCATGTGGGATGCAGTGTTAGCACAGGATTTTTTTACAAAAAAAACTGCTGTGTTTAATGAAGAAAAAAATCAACATACTGAAACTGAAAATAAATGATTATGGCAAATAACTTTGCTGAACTGGCTTTCACTGATGCCATTAAGGCTTTACAGGAAAAAGCGGGTAGTCGTGCCAGCTATGCCAGTATGGAAAAAAGGACACATATTGACGGATTTACGGAATACGAGGCAAATTTTATTAAAGATCGCGACAGCTTTTACCTGTCTACTATTGGAGAAAATGGTTATCCATATATCCAGCATCGGGGCGGGCCAAAGGGGTTTTTAAAGGTACTGGACAAGCATAGGCTGGGCTTTATTGACTTTCGGGGTAACATGCAATTTATCAGTGTGGGAAACCTGGAAACAAATAATAAGGTTGCCATCATCCTGGTAGACTATCCAGCCAGGGCCAGATTGAAGATCTATGCAAGAGCAGAAATAATGGAGATTAATAATGATCCGGAATTAAGAAAATTATTAGACCTGGAAGGGTATGATTTTAAACCGGATCGAATGATGGTTTTTCATATTGATGCATACGACTGGAATTGTCCGCAACATATAACCCCAAGGTATACCGTTGCTGAAATTGAAGAAGCATTTTCTGGCCAAAGGGATTATATTGCAAAATTAGAAGCGGAAAATAAGGTACTGCGGACACAATTAAAGAAATAATGAATGAATAAAGAATTGAAAAGAGTGGTAGTTACGGGAATGGGTGCAATCACCCCATTGGGTAATTCTGTCCCGGAATGCTGGAATGGAATAATTAATGGAAAGAGTGGTGTATCCATGATCACAAAATTTGATACATCCCATTTCAAAACAAAGTTTGCGGCTGAAGTAAAGGACTTTAATGCAAGTGATTATTTTGAAAAAAATGAAGCCAGGAAGTACGACCTGTTCACTCAATATGCAGTAGCTGCTACTCAGGAAGCCATACATAATGCAGGATTAGATTTCAACAAATTGAACAGAAATAAAATTGGTGTTATCTGGGGTTCTGGAAATGGCGGAATACAAACTTTCCAGGAGCAATTGGAAGAATTTTTTAAAGGTAATAAACAACCCAGGTTTAATCCTTATTTCATTCCAAAAATAATTGCTGATATTCCATCAGGGGTAATTTCAATAAGGTATGGATTGAGGGGGTTGAATTTTTCAACCATCTCTGCCTGTGCATCCTCCAATACAGCCATCATTGATGCGTATAATTATATCCGATTGGGAAAAGCTGATATCATCATTACCGGAGGTTCCGAAGCTGCAATAAACGAGAGTGGTATTGGTGGATTTAATGCGGCTAAAGCCTTATCAACTTTTAATGAAGACCCCGCAAAAGCATCCAGGCCATTTGATGTAAAAAGAGATGGATTTGTAATGGGAGAAGGAGCTGGTTCCATGATACTAGAAAGCCTTGATTCAGCACAGGCAAGGGGTGCAGCCATAATTGCTGAAATTGCAGGGGCAGGTATGGCTGCTGATGCTTATCATTTAACCGGAACACATCCGGAAGGCGAAGGGGCTTATCTCGGCATGATGGATGCATTGGACGATGCTGGCATAAATGCCCTGCAGATAGATTATATAAATGCACATGCCACTTCAACAAATCTGGGTGATGAAAGCGAATTGAAAGCGATTGAAAGGGTTTTTGGAAGTTGTGTTGATCTGCATATAAGTGGCACCAAATCCATGACCGGCCATCTGCTGGGAGCCGCAGGTGCTATTGAAGCCATCATCTCCATAAAAGCCATCCAGGATAATATTGTACCTCCAACCATCAATACTTCAGAAGTAGAAGAAACATATAAGGATAGGTTCAATTTAACCCTGGGGCATGCAGTTAAAAAAGAGATCAATTTTGCCATGAGCAATACTTTTGGATTCGGGGGGCACATTGCTACAACTATATTTAAAAAATATACTCAGGAAGGATAACATTAACCTAATGATCGTTTTTTCATTAATAGTCCATCGAAATTACTGATCATGTTTTACGTTATAAAAAAAGACAGAATTTATGCTGAACCAGTCTGCCTTTACTTTAGTTAATCAACAAAACGGAAATCTCGCCTTCAAACTATTTTCTTTTGAAGACAACAGTTATTTCGACCATTTGCAGCGAAATAATTATTTCTCTTTGATTTGGGTAACTGAGGGCCAGGGAAAACTACTGGCTAATTTTACGGAATATAATTTTGAAAGTAATGTTTTATTTGCCTTTTCGCCCTACCAACCCTATATGTTTTCAACAGATAAACCGCTTAAGGGAATCGCTATATGCTTTCATTCGGAATTTTTCTGTATTTATCAGCACCATAAAGAAATATCCTGCAATGGTGTTTTGTACAATAATATTTACCAACCACCTTTTATTCAGGTTGATGAAAGCGCAGGGAAAATCTTTGCCATGTTATGTGATCAGATCAGATCAGAAATGCAAAACCCGGCCCTGGCTCAATATGAATTACTGGTTTCTTATTTGAAGATATTCCTGATAAATGCAGCCAGGCTTAAAAAAGATCAACATCCTGCTGAAACAGACCTCGTTACCGATCAGAAGGAGCCTTTTATTCTCCAAAAATTAAAAGACGCCATTGAACAAAATTTCAAAA
>JAHEEX010000045.1 GCA_024640465.1 Sphingobacteriales bacterium
CTCGCTGATCAGAAAACGGTACTTCTCCAGATAGTTCCGTTCTAATGTTGAATCTTTGGCATTACTTCGCATAACAAAAGCTACTAGCTTTTTTGTTACCGAATTACCTAACACATACAATTCCGACGAAGGAGGAATCTATTCGAATTATCCCAAATGATCCTTTTCCCGCATGTGCGGGATCTGGATACAAAGCAATCGGATGAGGGAAAGCCATTATCTTTTATTGCAAGTTAATATATTCGGCTACTTTTCTCCCGGCTTTAAACTTCCCCCTTTCTGCCGGGGCGGGAATTCTGTTAAGGTCTTCAAATGTGCGGCTAGTGCATCCTGTACCTGTCCGCCCCAGGCAACACCAAGTCTCATAGCTACTTCTCGTGATTTCCACTGATCGTGTTTTTCGAATGGGTCCTGCCTTAAATTGAAGAGCAGGGCGCTTGGTTTATTGTAATCAAAGAAACCCTCCCGTTGCTGGAAATGCGATTTCCAATTCCCGATGCGTATGCCGGTCAGATCTGTTTCATTATAATAGTAATAGATGGTACGGTTAGATTTTGCTCCGGAAGTCCAGGCGGCGAGGTTGTTCACACCATCAATGAATACGTTATGCGACTTCCGTAATTTATCACTAATATTGTCAACCCCTGCTGCTGCGGCGAGTGTAGTAAAAATATCCGTATGGTCCTGGATGCCATTGGAGACGCTTCCTGCTGGTATTTTTGCAGGCCACCGTACGAGCATGGGTACCCGAACACCACCTTCCCAGGTGGTGGCTTTCTCGCCCTTGAATGGAGTGGTTCCGCCGTCAGGAAACCAATCGGCCATGGCGCCATTATCAGTTGTAAATATTACAATGGTGTTTTCTGCCACGCCCAACTGCTCAAGTTTTTGCAGCAATTCACCCACCAGCATATCCAGTTCCATCATGCCACTTCCATAGAGATCAAATTCAGAAGAGTATGGTGTTGCCAGGTTTTTTCTTTCGGGCCGTAAATGGGTGTATATATGCATGCGCGTGGGGTTGTGCCACACAAAAAATGGCTCCCCTGCTTTTACCGCCCTTTCCATAAAATCAATGGTCCGTTTGTTAAATTCATCATCCACCGTTTCCATCCTTTTGGGGTCTAATGGCCCGGTGTCGTGAATGGTTTGTTTGCCTATTTTTCCAAAACGGCCATCGATCGTTTTATCATCAACGCTAGTAGATTTACAATCTAAAACACCACGGGGTTTATATCGATAATCGAAACCGGTATCTTTTGGCCAGGAAGCGAGAAAGGGTTCTTCCTCTGTATTCAGGTGATAGAGATTGCCATAAAATTCATCGAACCCGTGAACAGTGGGTAAATGTTCATTTCGGTCGCCCAAGTGATTTTTCCCAAACTGCGCTGTTCTATATCCCTGTGTTTTTAGAACTTCTGCCAGCGTTGGATCTTTTTCACTCAGTCCAATAGGCGAGCCCGCCATGCCTACAGTGGTTAAACCGGTTCTGATGGGAAGCTGCCCGGTGATGATCATAGCGCGCCCAGGTGTGCAAGTTGGCGCAGCATAATGATCAGTAAATAAAATGCCTTCTTTTGCAATGCGATCGATATTGGGTGTAGGCACCATCATGCCATGGCTATAGGCTCCAATATTCCAGATGCCCACATCATCTGTACAAATGAGCAGTATATTGGGTTTTGCAGTATTTACGTTTGTATTTTTGGCGACGGTTTTTTTCTGTGCAACTGTAAACAGGAAAGCCAGGCAAAAAAGTAAAGACAATGCATTTTTCATAATATCGATTGCTTTAATTCTGAGTAAAGAAATAGCATATTTGGCATTCAGGTTAAATTAAAAATAAAATTAGGCATATTAAAAATTCAAATAAAAGTTCATTTCTAATTTCAGGGGAAAAATGCAGACATTGATTCTGCATAAATTTTTCCGTAAAGTGAAGAGATAGAATGTAGCACCTGTTGAGATAGAAAATTGAAACCGATATATCTTTAAGGCTTTTAAATCGCCAGTTCCCTTATCTCACAAAAAAAAGTCACAATCAGATTATTAAAATGTGATTGTGACTTATGTAAATAACTTTTTAAATTTAGTTAGCTGGCTTGAATCACTCCCATCCGCCGCCCAATGCTTTATAAATATTTGTTACTGAATTATACTGCCGTTTTTTTGCTTCCACCAATTCAAGCTTTGATTTTAATGCTTCACGTTGTGCGATTAACACTTCTAAATAATTTGCTCTCGCGGATTTAAATAATTCACTGGCAATATCAATGGATTTTGTTAGCGCTTCAACTTCTTGTGCTTTCAGGTTATACAATTGTTTCAGGTTATTGATATTGGACATTTCATTGGATACTTCAACATACCCGTTCAGGATTGTTTTTTGATAATTATACATGGCCTGTATCTGGTAAGATTTGGCTTTATTAAATTCCGCCTGTATGGCGGTTCTGTTAATCAATGGCGCCATTAAATCGCCAATTAAATTATACGCAATTGATTCCGGTGAAGTAAAAAGATAAGCCGTTTTAAAAGCCTGAAACCCTACGGCACCAGTTATCCGGAGAGACGGGTAGAATTCTGCTTTCGCTGATTTAACATCACACTTTGTGGCGTAGAGTTCAAGTTCCGATTGTTTAATATCCGGCCGGTTTTGTAATAATTGAGATGGGATGCCGGATTTTATTTGCATGGGTATCTGTGCGGTGAAAGTAGATTTATCCCGATCGATCTTCCGGGGATACCTGCCTAATAAAAAATTGATCTTATTTTCATTCTCTGTAATTTGTTGAAGGACATCAAATTCCAAACTTTGCGAATTGAACACCTGGGCCTCAAATTGTTTTACAGCTAATTCTGTAACCACCGCGGCTTCTTTCTGCACTTTTACAATCTCCAATGCATTTTGCTGTAATTTGATGGTTTCCCTGATGATCTCCAACTGGTTATCCAGTGCAAGCAATTCATAATAAGTATTGGCCACTTCTGCTACCAGGTTGGTTACAACAAAATTTTTACCTTCAATGCTGCCTAAATATTTGGCATATGCCGCCTTTTTAGCATTACGGAGTTTGCCCCAGATATCCACTTCCCAGGTTGTTTGTAAGCCAATGGAAAGGTCACCAAGATTTTCAGGGACAGTTTTGCCGGGGGTTATTTCCGCAGAGGCATCTCCGGCTCCCTGGCTGGTATAAAGACCCACTTTTTCAATACCAGCAGCAGCGCCGCCTGTTACTGTGGGATATAATAATCCTTTCCTGAATTTTACATTATTGCCGGCAATTTCAATGTCCTGTAATGTGATCAATAGATCCTGGTTATTATGCAGTGCGGTATCGATTAAGGAAATTAAATATTTGTCAGCAAAAAAATCCTTCCATTTTATCTGAGCAGAATTGCTGGAGTCAATGTCATTCATATATGAAACCGGCATTGGCTTAACATCCATATCAGGGACAGGTTCAAGTGTTTTGCAACTTGTATAAAAAGTTGATACGAGCAATAAAAAAATGACGCAATGATTTCTACATATCTTCATAAGAATTCTTTTCTTCAGTTAATGGAAGTTCTTCTTCGTCTTCAATAAGATTATTTTTTTCGGAAATGCTGGCAAAAATGTAGTACAAGCCTGGAATAATGAGAACCCCGAAAATTGTACCGAATAGCATTCCTCCTGCCGCAGCGGCACCAATTGTTCTGTTACCAATGGCACCGGGCCCGGTTGCAAATACCAGCGGAATTAATCCGGCGATAAAGGCAAAGGATGTCATCAGGATGGGGCGAAGACGTACCGCAGCTCCGGCAATCGCAGCCTGAAATACCGTAGATCCCGCCAGGTGTTTTTGTACGGCAAACTCCACTATCAGTACCGCATTTTTGGCGAGTAATCCTATTAACATTACCATGGATACCTGGGCGTAAATATTATTTTCCAGTCCTAAAAGTTTCAGGAAAACAAAAGCCCCGAAAATCCCGGTGGGCAATGATAACAGAATGGGAAATGGTAAAATAAAACTTTCGTATTGAGCTGCTAAAAGCAGGTATACAAATACCAGGCATATCAGGAAAATATAGATCGACTCATTTCCCCTCGCTACCTCATCTTTTGATATACCCGCCCAATCAATACCAAAGCCCTTTGGCAATTTATTTTTGGCCACTTCATTTACAGCGGCAATAGCGCTTCCGCTACTGTAACCCGGTGCAGATCCGCCGCTCACTTCAGACGCATTATACATATTGTGCCGCGTAATTTCTGAGAGGCCATACACTTTATCTATTTTCATAAAGGCTGAAAACGGAACCATTTCATCCCTGTCGTTTTTCACATACAGTTTTAACAGATCCTGTGGCAATGCCCTGTATTGGGGTAATGCCTGTACCATCACTTTATACATCCGGTCGTATTTGATAAAGCTGGTTTCGTAATTACTGCCAATAAGGGTTGATAATGTATTCATCGCATTTTCAATGGTAACCCCTTTTTGCTGTGCTTTTTCGTTGTCAACATTCAGCATATATTGAGGGAAGCTTGCGCTATAAAAAGTAAATACAGATGACAATTCAGGCCTTTTAGATAACTCTTTAACAAAGTCCTGGCTTGCCGTTTCCATTTTTTTGAAATCACCACTACCCGTTTTATCCAGCAGGCGCAATTCAAATCCACCTGCGGCTCCATAACCAGGAACGGCTGGAGGAGGAAAGGTTTCAATGGTGGCGCCTTTGATATTTTTTGTTTTTTCTTCCAGCTCTTCCATCACTTCCCACACAGTGTGTTTTCTTTCATCCCAGGTTTTTAAATTAATAAGGCAGGTTCCGGCATTTGCCCCGGTACCTTCCGTCAAAATTTCAAAACCAGCCATGGTGGAAACAGACTTAATGTCTTCTATGGTAGAGGCGGCCTTTTGTATTTCCGCAGCAATGGCATCAGTCCTTTCCAATGTCGAGCCAGGTGGCGTTAAAATAATCGCATAAAAAACACCCTGGTCTTCATTGGGAATAAAACCGGAAGGAATGATATTGCTCAAGCCCCAGGTACCTGCACAGAAAAGTATTAAGGCCAGAAATGTTGCCACCCGCCTGTTTACAATTACACTCAATATCTTTTTATATCTACCCAGTACCCGGTTGAACCAATTATTGAATCCAATCAGGAATGTGTTCAATACTGATTTCTTTGCCTTACTACCATGTGTATTTTTGAGCAGTATGGCACAAAGGGCTGGCGTTAATGTTAATGCTATGATACCAGACAAAATAATGGATGTAGCCATTGTTACCGAAAACTGCCGATAGAAAATTCCAACCGGACCAGTCATAAATGCAACAGGAATAAACACCGCTGCCATTACCAGTGTGATGGCAATAATTGCCCCGCTTATTTCATGCATGGCTAGTTCTGTCGCAAGTTTTGGATCTAAGTTTTTCTCCTCCATTTTTGCATGCACAGCTTCCACCACAACAATGGCATTGTCCACAACAATACCAATGGCCAGCACCAGGGCAAACAGTGTTATCATGTTTAGCGTAATGCCAAAAAACTGCATGAAAAAGAAAGTACCAATTAAGGAAACCGGAACGGCAATAGCAGGAATTAACGTCGATCGCCAATCGCCTAAGAAAATAAATACTACCAGGCTTACCAGCAAGAATGCTTCAATAAGTGTGTGAATTACTTTTTCGATGGAGGCATCAAGGAACTTTGACACATCATAACTGATCTCATAATCCATTCCTTTGGGAAAAGATGTTTCCTTGATTTCGGCCATTCTTTTTTTGATGTTGCTGATGACCGCACTGGCATTACTTCCATAAGACTGTTTGATCATGATGGAAGCGGAAGGTTTTCCATTCAGTTTTGTATAGAGATCATAATAAGTACTTCCAAATTCCACATCAGCCACATCTTTTAATCGAAGAATCTCCCCCTTTGTACTGGAACGTAGAATGATAGTCTCATATCCTTCTTTGGTGTTGAACCTGCCCGGATATTTTAACACATATTCAAATGCCTGAGATTGTTTTCCTGAACTTTCACCCGTTCTGCCCGGCGAAGCTTCGAGACTTTGCTCACCAATTGCTTTTAAAACCTCATCCGCGGATATATTGTATGCCAGCATTCTGTCTGGCTTTAACCATATCCTCATGGCATATTCCCTGTCTCCAAGGATATCTGCAACACCAACACCATCAACCCTTTTCAATTCAGACAGGATATTGATATCAGCAAAATTGTATAGAAAATTAATATCCAATCCTGGATCCTTGCTGTAGAGGTTAATATACATGAGCATGTTCGATTCCTCACGGGTAATCTTTACACCTTCTCTTACAACAATAGGTGGAAGTTTATTGATCACTGCTGCAACACGATTCTGAATGTTGACTGATGCAATATTGGGGTCTGTTCCTAAGTTAAAAACCACTTGTATTGTAGCTGTGCCATCATTACCTGCATCCGAAGCTATATATTTCATTCCGGGTACCCCGTTGATGGCCCGTTCAAGGGGAATGACAACAGACTTGATCATGAGTTCTCCATTTGCACCAGGGTAATCTGCGTTGATATTAACCTTGGGCGGAGAGATGGAAGGGAACTGCGTAACCGGTAATTGTGTTATGGCTAAAGCTCCGAGCAGTGTGATGATAAGCGAGATGACAATCGAAAGAACCGGCCTGTGTATAAATTTATTGAACATATTTTTTCTTTGTATGAATGAACTTTCCTACTGCTTAATCAATTGCAAACCCTCAATAACCTGCCTTGATGGAATAAATTCAGATATTATTTTTTCATCTTCCTTCACGCTTTGGATTCCTTCCAGTAGGATTTTGTCATTTGGAGAAAGCCCGGATTCTATGACGTATAAATTGGGCAGTTTCTGTTTGATGCTGATATTCCTGGATCTCACTATATTATTTTGGTCCACCACGTAAACATAAATTTTGTCCTGTATTTCAAAACTGGCTTCCTGTGGAATAACCAGTGCATTTTGCAGATTGACAGTTAATTGAACCCTGCCGGTTTCACCGTGCTTTAACAGGAAATTTGGGTTGGGAAATTTTGCCCTGAACGCAATATTTCCTGTAGTATTATCAAATTCACTTTCTATAGTTTCGATGGTGCCTTTGTACTTGTGCGGCTGGTTATTGGCCAATAAAAGTGTGGCGCTTTCTTTTTGATTTTGATTATTCCGTGATTTATACGCTAAATATTCAACTTCCGAAACATTGAAATAAGCATAGACTTCTTTGTTGTTTGAAATGGAAGTCAGTAAATCCCCTTCTTCGATTAAGCTCCCTAGTTTTAACGGTATCCTGTCAATAGTTCCATCAAAAGGAGCCCTTATTTTGGTAAATGACACTTCTAATTCTGCTAACGCAACTTCCGCTTTTGCCTCATCCAATTTTGACTGTGCGATTGCCAATTCTGCTTTGGAAACAATGTTTTTATCCGCCAGTGTTTTTACATTCTGGCATTCTATTTCCGCAGTTCTGGCATTGGCCCTGGCTTTCATCAGTTCTGCCTCATATTGTTTAGGCATTATGTTGAAAAGAATTTGCCCTGCCTTAACCTGCCGGCCTTCATCAATATTTATTTTTTCTAAATAACCTTTTACATTGGCACGTATTTCAACATTTTGCAGCGATTGAATTTGAGCCACATACTCTTTAGTAAAGGATGTATCTATTAAAAGCGGACTGGTAACTTTATATTTGCCTTCTTCTTTTTTTTCTTCAGTATGCGACTTGCAAGCCATAAAACTTGCTGAGAACAATAGACTTAATAGTAAGATGGTTTTATTCATCGCCAAAAATTTATTTGTGGAAACGGCCATTGCCGCTGTTAATCTAACCCGTAGTTTAAACGGAATGCCCTGATTGTTTCATGAGTATAATCCTGCCCCAAAAACAGGACATTACCCCAGAGCTAACTAAATGTAAAATTTGGAATTCTTCAGTTTCATGAAGTAAATGCAACTGAAACAGGAAAACTGATTTCCGGTTTTCTTAAAAGAATCAAAGTTTCAATACCCTAAGAGAAATGAAATGAGAGGATTGACGGTGATAGAAATGCTGGTTAGCGAGTATATTTCTAAAAAAGCTGGCGTGAAAATCTGTAGTTACAAAAGAAATGCTTTGTATAGTATTTTTTTCTAATGAAATTTTATCACTTGCCGGGTCAGTTATTTCATCTTCTTCAATATCTATAAGATGGTCTGCGAGATAAAGATTTTCACTTTGTGAATGTTGCGAAAAATGCGCAGATTCCTGCTTTGCAACCTCAAATGAATGAGAAGGTATAGCTTCCAATGCATTAGCATCCAGTGTATGGAAAATGCCCAACACAAGGCTAAGGAAGAAGAATACTTTTCTCATTGCGCAAATGTACGATTAGATATTTTAAAAAATTACCGATTAGGAGATTTCCCGTTTGAAATATACTCCAACATAAAACTGTGAATCGGTAAAATTATTATCAAAAAAAATAAATTTAGCCACTTTAACAAAAATTAAAGAATTCTTCATTCAGGGTTATGGTATTAATTACATCGCTTTTTGTTTTATGATCAGAAGGAAACATTAAACACCTGTAGATGTAAATATGTAAAGAAATTTTTGGGATGCTGTTATATCCGAACTCAAAAGCCGATTTTACCTTGAAATAGATATAGGGGCTTTTGCTGATGAGTGTTCTCATAAAGGGAAACGTTCAATCTTTTTTGAAAGATTTTGTTTCGCATTCGTTAACTATTTGGCAAAACAATTTTTCTTAAACCAGGGTTATAGCTTTCACTTATAAAAAGCCCCCAGGTCCAATGTTTCCAATCTCTGCTTTACAATTGAAAAAGATTCACTCCCCAGAAATATATATTTGTCGTTTATGAATGATACAGCTTCAAGTTGAGACGGACCATTTAATATGATCTTCCTTTTGTTCCCTGCAAAAAAATTATTTTCTGTATATCCGTATAGTAAGTAGATAAACCGCTGGCCGGAACTCATGTATCCAGTAAGAACAATACGGCCTTTTGATACCTGAATATCAGCACCGGTGATCAACCCGCCAACATCCAGGCTGTCTTTTCTTAGTGCAAGATGCTCCCCGGCTGTCTTACTCAATTCATACAAAACGGTTTTATTCCCCTTCCATTGTTTGGTAAATAAGTATAGTTTATTTTTAAAAGAGATCATTGCTTCGCAATCCAAATTGGTCGTATTGGCAGGAACAGGTACCGGTTTATCCAACTGGTCGTTATACCTGAATTTGATGACCTCTGCACGGACTGTTATATTTACTGTTGAATCTGAAATATCTTTTTTGGCAATTTTATATACAGTAAAGTTTGGCCTGGAGCCGTTACTGTTATTTCCAAAATCACCAACATAAATATGTGTTTCGTCCTGGGCAATATCTTCCCAGTCGATGTTTATGGCATCTTTTATTAATACCCTGCGCTGAATGGTATTGCTCATTGTATCATAGCCATATATGGCCGCATCGCCACCACTGTCATTATGCATCCATAACAGTTTGTTCCAAAATATCATACCGGAGTTTTCCGTAAGCATCTGAGGCAGCACAAATTTCAGTGTAGGGGTAACAGTAACCGGCGCATAAACGCAGGTGCCGTTATTAACGGTAGCTTTAGGGTTAAAGTTGGCAGCTGCTTTATCCCTGCAGCCGGCAACCTGGCCGTTTGTAATTGATGAAATCAAAATAAAATTCAACAGAAATAAAGTTCGCATCATTCAATTACTTCGTTTACTCATTAAAAATACTTGTCAAAAAATAATCCCGATTAATGTAAATGGCGAAGCAATGCCTGCCACTTTAACTTCCTTGTTTTCTAACATACTTGGTAAGGATTACAATCACCTGCCCTTCAATTTTTCCTTCGATCTGCTCCGTATTCTCCGGAACAAGCCTGATATTTTTAACCACTGTTCCCATTTTAGCATTCATCGATGTTCCCTTAACATCCAATGATTTTGTGAGAATGATGGTATCGCCCGTTTGCAGTAAATTACCATTTGCATCCTTATGTAAATCTACACTGCCGTCATTGTCATGATCCCCGGTGGCTTTTGCCCAGGCAAGTTTTTCATCGTCCAGGTAAAGCATGTCTAGACTGTCTGATGCCCAGCTTTCATTCCTGAACCTGTTCAGCATTCTCCAGGCCATGACCTGTACGCCTGGAACTTCGCTCCACATGGTTTCTGATAATATTTTCCAGTGGCCCGGATCAGGTTCTTCTTTCTTTTCCACCTGGGCCAGGCATTTGGAACATATCATGATGCTGTTTTCTTCATTGCTCCTGTCTTGAGGCGGAACTTCATAAAGGCTGATGCCATCTGTTGCACCACAGAGTTCACATTTGTTTTCACTTCGGGCACGCACTGCTGCTTCAAGTTTCATATTTATTGATTTAAAGGCCATAAAGGTAAGCATAGATTCATAGTAGGTATGAAGTTCAGCCCGATTCTAACTTATATCAAAAAAATTAATGGTAATGAACGGTTTAGTATTGTTTTTTTCTTGATTTATACGGACTAAATACAATGGCATTAAAGACCTCTGTTTGATTTTGCGCAATATTTTTAGCAGTATTACCTTTTTTACACTATAAAAGTAATAAATATATTACCTTTGAAATGAAGTCTTCACAGCTTGTAAACTTGCTTAAAAATGATGGTTGGTTTGTGGTCAGGCAGACAGGGAGCCATATGATCATGAAACATCCAAATAAAAAGGGACAAATAATTTGCCCTTTTCATGGCAGCCATGTAGTGGGTAAAGGGTTGGAAAAGAAGATTAAAAGAGATGCCGGCATTAAATAAAATAGTGTATTGATGAAAATAAATATGATCGTTGAAAAAACGAAAACGGGTTATTCTGCTTATGCAGAAAATTATCCTGTTTTCACTGTTGGTAAAACGCTTGAAGAACTTAAATCCAATATACTTGAAGCGATGAACCTTCATTTTGAAAAGCAGGGAAGAATTATAATTGCCGATAATCTCAGAATTCATTTGGATTTGCCACAGTTTTTTGCTTTTTATAAAGTGATCAATGCAAAAGCACTTTCAGAACGTATTGGCATAAACCAAAGCCTTTTAGCACAATATATAAAAGGCCATAAAAAACCATCGCCGAGGCAGGCAGAACGCATTTTTAAAGGTTTACAACAAGTGGGTAAAGAGCTTGCCACCATTCAGTTTTACACCTAAGTGATAAGTATAAAAAGTGAAGAATAATTATTTAAATAGTTAAGCCACGGAATCCACAGAATAACAGCCGGATAAACAGCCTTTAGTTTCTATATCTGCTTTTTCTGTGCATGCTTTGGCTGATTTCAATTTATTTTCAATAGTTTTTTTAAAATCATCATTGTTAATTATTTCATGATAATGCCCTTTGGATTTGGATTGCTAACCGGTGGCTTTCTGGGTGCCTGTGGTATTTTTTGAATCTCAATCACTTTTCTGATCACTTCAATTACAGGTGCTCCGATACCCAGCCGCTGGGCATTTGAATTGGCGGGTATAGCCATCATCGTTACCGGATCAAACAGGAGATAGTTGCCTGACCTTTTCCCATCGGCATCCAGGCTTCCAACTGGAACGTATACCTGAATTTTAATACGCTGGTAACTGCTTGGGAAATACCGGACATAATATCCTCCTTCCTGCTGATACCACTGATCTCTTTTATAGTCTGCATGACTAATAGTGGAAGGCTGGCGTAATACCGCAAGACGTTCGTAAGCCTCATATGAACTGGAGCCGAGTTCAAATAATTTTCGCATATCATTATATGGACTATTTATCCCGGTTTCTGGAAATGAGGCGGCAATGGTTTTCATAACACCCATCACACCTCCCTGCAAGGCAAATAACTGTTTGGAAGATAATAACTGTCTTGAGGTTGCTTTTACCGATGACGACAGTCTGTTGTAATCTGAACCACTTACTACCGACCACAATAGAAGTTGGATATTTCGCTGTTCCAGATCCGGCCTGTCGAGAGAATTGCGTAAAACTGTTTCAACAATATCTCTTCTGTAACCTCCCAACGGAGCTTGCAGATAGGCATCCCTGGCTGAGGGATCAGGCGTGCCCGGTTGCAGGCAATAACTTTTGAAATCCGCTTCATAAAAACCTTCTGATAAAATGATCTCGCCATCCTGCGATTGGGGAAGCTCCAATAAGGAGATCGGTTTTATATTTTGAAGGATCGTATCCGGGTCAATTCGTGCAATACTATGGATTGATTCTGTACCAGATGCCTGATCCACATCTGCGGATGTTGAATGTTTATGTATGCTGCCATTTCGGGAAGAAGTGGCACAGGCTGTCAGGAAAATGAACAACCAAAGGTTTTTAAGTAAAAATTTTGACATAGGGTAGTTTTTATTATGAATGAAGCATATGATTAATGACTCACATCATATTCAGATGCACTTACAAAATCTAAAATTCATTGTTAAAATAAAAGCCATAACCATGTAAACTGTTGTTAAGATTATACCTATGTTTCTATAACGCAGAAATATCCTTAATCATGTGGTAGTACAAGCTTTATTACGCATACCTTTTATCAAATCAGGCTTTTACAAGTGCAATTGCACTCAATGGACATGGTTTTTCAGAAATGCAGATATGTTAAGATACAAAATCAGCATGCGGCAGAACCGTTTGATTGCTAATCTTTTACGATCATCCCAGGATAATGAGATGTGGTATTCTGTTTGAGTTTAACAAACTTTAGAGGTCTTCAGTTGAATATCATAAATGATGAAACTTGGTTCAAAAACTGATGATTGTCAGTGTGTAACAGAATATTAATGAGAATTATGACTGAAAATATGACTAATTTTGTGCGGTACAAATTCATGAAAAAGTTCGCCATTTTTATATTAGCCATCCTATATATTTCCACCTCAACCGGTGCAACCATTAGCATGCATTATTGCATGGGTAAATTGGCCGACTGGGAACTGGGACAAAACAAATCCAAAACCTGTGGTTTCTGTGGGATGGATAAAGGCGATGAAAAAGACAACAACTGCTGCAAGGATGAGCAGAAATTCATCAAAAACGACACTGACCAGAAATTTGTTGAATCTGCCTCTTATAAAATACAGGCTCCGGCAGCAGCTGAAATGCCTCATAATTATAGCAATACTTTCATTCAGCCTGTTTCTGTTAACGAAACTTTTACGCTAAACCATGCACCTCCCAGGTGTAAGGACCTGCCAATTTATATCAGCATCCGAAGCATCCTTATTTGATATATCAATTGCTCAATCAACCAGGCAAAATTTGTCTGACCATTGGTGTACCAATGCACCGAATCTTAATATATTTTCTACAACTAAAATCATACAAAATGAAATCAATTAAAGTCCTGATGATTGCCGTTTTCACAATCCTTTCTATTGGTTTATCTGCACAGCAGAAAACTACCCAGGATGCTAAAACCACAAAAGCAAAAACCAGTCAGGTAAAATATGCCTGCCCCATGCATCCTGAAGAAACTTCAGATAAGCCAGGGAAATGTTCAAAGTGTAAAATGGATCTTACGGAAGTTAAAAAATATAGCTGTCCGATGCACCCCGATGTAACCAGCGATAAACCAGGGAAATGTTCCAAATGCAAAATGGATCTTACAGAAGTTAAACAGGGTGATAAAACCTTTACATGCCCTATGCATGCTGATATAACCAGCGATAAACCAGGTAAATGTTCTAAATGCAAAATGGATCTGGTAGAAAAAAAAGATGATCATTCAGGCCACAACCATTAATTCTTAGCAATGAAAAACGCTTTTATAATGATCTTTTTCCTTGCATTAAGTGTAATGACGCTTCATGCACAGGACCTGAAAGATACCACAGCCACTATAAAGGTCAATGGAGCCTGCATTATGTGCAAACAGCGTATCGAAAATGCGTTGAAGGTTAAAGGGATCAAAAAAGCGGTATGGGACATACCTACTCATATGCTCACAGTTTCTTATGACGGCACCAAAATATCTTTAAGTGATATCCATGATAAAATGGCAGCTATCGGCCATGATACCGAAATAAAAAAAGCGGATGATGAGGTTTATAACAACCTGCCGGAATGTTGTTACTACAGGACAATTTCCACTTCACAAAATGCTAATGTATCAGACAGCAACAGCATTAAAGGAGTCGTTTTATCAGAAGATAAAAAAGGAAATTTTATTCCACTGCAAGGTGCAAGTATCATTTGGGAAGGGAAAAAAGAAGCAACTGTAACTGATATCCACGGAGTGTTTTCCATGCCGTTTCCTGAACCAGGAAAAATAATTGTCAGTTATACCGGTTATCGTCCGGATACGATCGAAGTAAAGCAGGTCAGTGATGTACAGATTATCCTGGCCAGTAACGGCATGCTTAATGAAGTAAAGGTTTCTGTTCGCTCAAAGTCTATGTATCTAAGTACCGTCAATGCATTTAGGGTTACCACCATTACATCTAAAGAACTGCTCAAAGCAGCCTGTTGTAACCTGAGTGAGAGTTTTGAAACAAATCCTTCTGTTGATGTTTCTTACAATGATGCGGTAACAGGCTCAAAGCAGATCCAGCTGCTGGGTTTATCCGGCATCTATACCCAACTCACTGTTGAGAATCTTCCCGGTCCCCGCGGACTGGCAACAGCACTGGGATTGAACAGCATTGCAGGTCCCTGGGTAGAGAGCATTCAGCTGAGCAAAGGCACGGGTTCAGTGGTAAACGGATATGAAAGTATCGCCGGGCAAATCAATGTTGAATTGAAAAAACCGGAAAGCAGTGAAAAACTTTACGCCAATGGATATGTAAACAGCATGGGAAAAACAGACCTAAACCTGAATACATCCCATACGATCAATAATAAATGGTCTACCTCATTCCTGTTGCATGACGATTTTCTCTATAATAAAACAGATTTCAACAAGGATGGATTCCGCGACCTCCCAACGGGTAATCAGTTCAGTGGTGTGAACCGCTGGAAGTTTGATAACGGAAAAGGATACATGATGCAGTTTGGGGTAAAAGTGCTGATCGATAGAAAGACAGGCGGTGAGTTGGATTATGATGAAGCGGATAAGATGACCACGGCTCATTATGGCCTCGGAATAAATACGGATCGTTATGAGGGATTTGCCAAAGCGGGCTATGTTTTTCCTGGTAAAAAATACAGGAGTATCGGATTACAGCTATCCGCTTTCAGTCATAAGCAGGATGCTTATTTTGGGCTAACGCCTTATACGGGCGATCAGAAAAACTTTTATACAAACCTGATCTACCAGGACATCATTGGTACAACCAATCATAAATACAGGGCCGGATTGAGTTTTGTTTCTGATAAGTATTCAGAAATTTATTCGGCGCAGGAGTATAAAAGAACAGAAGCAGTGCCGGGTGCATTTTTGGAATATACCTATACCTGGAAGGAATCATTCAATGTTGTTGCAGGTATTAGGGCAGATCATAACAGTATTTTTGGATGGTTTGCAACTCCCCGGCTCAATGTACGATATGAACCTGTTAAAGGAACCACCATTCGTGCCAGTGTAGGTAGGGGACAGCGAACTGCCAATATTTTTGCTGAGAATATGGGATCCCTGGTTAGTGCAAGGGCGGTGAATATTATTGGATCGGTCCCTGGCAAAGCCTATGGACTTGATCCGGAAGTTGCCTGGAACAAGGGCATCAGTGTTGATCAGAAAATGAAATTGTTTGGAAGGGAGTCGATGCTGAGTATCGATTTTTTCCGGAATGATTTTGTGAACCAGGTAATTGTTGATTTGGAAGATACCCGTCAATTGAGGTTTTACAATCTTGATGGTAAATCATACTCAAACAGTTTGCAGGCCGAGTTTAGTTTGATTCCGTTGAAGAATTTTGATGTGAGGCTGGCATACCGTTGGTTTGATGTAAAAACCACTTATGATAATAAGTTATTGCAGAAACCCTTTACCGCGCAAAACAGGGCTTTCGCAAACCTCGCATATGAAATCAATGGTTGGAAGTTTGATCTTACGGTGAATTTTGTTGGAACTAAACGAATTCCTCCTACTTACTCTAACCCTGAAGAATATCAATTACCGGTATCTTCTCCTGATTATATGACGATGAATGCGCAGATCAGTAAATCTTTTTCGAAGAAGAAAGCATTTGAGTTGTATATAGGTGGAGAGAACCTGACAGATTATATCCAGGAGAAGGCTATCATTGCGGCAGATGAGCCATTTGGTAATTATTTCGATGCATCCATGATCTGGGGACCTGTGATTGGCAGGATGTTTTATGCAGGATTCAGGTATAAGATAATGAGAAAATAATGAGATTTTTAAAAAATAATAAAAGGGTAAGAGACTTTGTATGAGATTTCAGCAAATATGGAAATTGATGATTGAACATATTTTCCTGCTATTTTGCATTATGTTCTTATTTCAATTTTCGTTTAAACTAATATAATCAAGTGTTGTGCTATTGAAATGATGATAAAATAAGTAAACCGATTTTTTAAAAAATTACTTTCTATATAAACCTGCATGATTACAAACACAGATCTTTCATGAGGTGTTACTGAAGTAAATAAATTACTTCTATCAGCCAGTTTGAGGATGACAGTATAGTGGATGATGAATAGGCAATAACATGGAATGCAGGTTGGATTGGGCTTTAGTTTTAATAGTACAACACGTTAATATATTATTTAAACCTGATACGGTAGGCAACAGCATGTTCTGACATATATTTTTTTGAAGGTTTAATAACCAATCCAGTTTCCAGTTGCTGCCAGGATAATTTTTCATTACTGCCAACTATTTCTACTCCGGATACAAATCCATTTCCGGAATTTGATGAAAGAGATTTAATAACAGTATTTTCCACCGGTAAGCCCAGGGTTATGGCATAGAGGATATTTCCTTTTGTGGTAAAACGGATATCTTTGGCCTGAAAAGAAATTTTTTGATCTACAAACGATCCGCTCGCAGATTCAGTGGGTCCTTCGCCATATATTTTCCAAGGCCGGGTATCGTAAATGGCTTCTCCGTTAATCTCCAGCCATTTACCTGTTCCGAGCAAAACCTGTGTTTCTTCGTCAGTAATTGTGCCATCTGGTTTGGGTCCAATGTTTAAAAGGAGGTTGCCGTTTTTGCTTACTATATCAATTAAATTGGTAACAACGTATTGTGCAGTTTTAAACGTGTTGCCCTTTGCATAACCCCAAGACTTATTTCCAATGGCATCATCAGTTTGCCACGCCTGTTTACGGATATCCGCCAGTTTTCCTCTTTCAAGATCCAGTACTGCGATTCCTTCAGGATATGAAATATTATTTTTGTAATTAATCACAACACCTTTTTTCCATTCAAGTCCTTTATTGTAGTAGTAAGCGGCAAATGTCTTGCGGTAAGGGTCCATGGCCGGCTGCTCAATCCACCAGTCGAACCAGAATAACTGGGGCTGGTAATTATTTACGAGCTCAGTACACCGTAACAGCCAGTCATTCATATACTCCGGAGAAATGGTTTCGTTTTCTTCCCTGGCTGGTCCATAAAAATCCATATCTTTTTGATCAAAAATATCTGATCCAATATTCCGGCCACCATTCATGAACCACCAATGTTCAATCCGATGTGAGGACAGGCCAAAAATTAATCCCTGTTTTTTTATTTCTGCTGCAAGTTCACCTAACACATCCCTGTGTGGACCCATTTCAAAAGCATTCCATTTAGACATTGCGGTTTTATACATGGCAAACCCATCATGGTGTTCAGCCACAGGCACAACATACCTCGCACCAGCCAGTTTAAACAAGGCCACCCATTTTACCGGATCAAAATTTTCTGCTTTGAACTGAGGTATGAAATCCTTGTAGCCGAATGTATTTTGAGGCCCAAAGGTGTTTATATGGTGATTATATTCGTCCGTCCCAGTCCGATACATATTTCTTGGGTACCATTCATTTGCAAATCCCGGAACCGAATACACACCCCAATGAATGAATATCCCGAATTTGGCATCCCTGAACCATTCGGGTGTCTGATATTTTTTTAGTGATTCCCAGTTGGCCTGATAACGTTCCTGGCCCAGTACCCGCGCTGGAGTAATGTTTAGAATAAGAACTAAGAAAATGGTACTTAAAATTATTTTCATAACACTATTTTTATCATTTAAAGAGTTTTGAAACCTGCATTACCAATACTGGTTAAAGAATTTTTCATAACCATTAAGGGTATACCAAATATTAAGTTAAGTAAACTTAAAATATGAATCAATTTATTTGAAAATCAATACCATTTATTCGATGTTACATAATTCCTGGAAATACTTCTTTCGTGGATGCATTTCAAGCACACTTTTCATTCATCGGAAAATATAATTAGTGGAATTATTTTACAGAAACAAAAGTCTCAACGCGACCATCCTGTAAATAGATATCGAAATCTGTTTGATATGCCCTTGGAATATCTGATTGCCATATTTGCATCCAGGTTTGCACTACAGTTTCAGGGTTGGCATCAGGGGAGTTAAACACCTGGTAATTCATTGCTGGTACTATAATGGAATGCAAACCTTCTGGGGTAACAGCTGTATCTTCGACTTTATAACCAAGTAGCACTGTGTATGGTCCGTTCATATCTGATTCGTATTCTGTATATGCACAGATAAGATCTGAAGATATTTTTCCCGGAATTTTATCTGCCAAATTATTTGAAAAAAAATTGGCATAAAGAGCAGAAATGTCTTTTTGTGACTGGCCACCCTGGTTAGTTGTTCTTACAGTAAGGCCCATGAGTTTGAATTTTTCCAAATATAGATTCATTAAATCGTCATTTTTATTTCACAGTAAAAATATGCTCCTCTGTAATATTTTAAAGTTTTTTTAGAATGAAATATTCACTAACAAAAGTGTCCCTTTTTTAGAACATTATATACATTGAAGGTATGGAAGAATTCGAAATTAGACCTTTCTCCCGCATGTTCGGGATCAGGATGACTGGTGGGTGGTTGACAAATAACAGATCCTTCAACACGCCAACTATTACTAATCCTCTCTCCTGTCATCCTGAACCCGGTGTTCTCCTGAGGATTGACGCATTTAAGTTAACAGGGTGAAGGATCTCATGCAATTTATTAAGGAAAGCAAAATGTTTAGAATAATGAAAATTTATTTCATTATTCTAAACGTCAGATTAATCCTTGGCGTAGTTACTTTTTTAGTTTTAGGTATGCTATGCAACCAATGAAGTTGGGTCTCATCTTTCATTACCAGCAAGCTGCCAGCTGACAAAGCAATACTCCTGGTTTCTTTTGTCGTTTTATGTTTGAATGAAAAAATCCTTTCAGCACCAAAACTGATGGAGGCGATGGTTGTAATTTTTCCCAGTGCTTCTTCATCGTCACTATGCCAGGATACCCCTTCATCTCCATTATGGTAAAGGTTTATAAGGCATGAATTGTATTTCACGCTGGTAAGTTTTTCGGCCAGTTGTTTAATGTCTAAAAGTTCCTTAGTCCATTCAAGTGCAATACGTGTTGTATTTGAATAGGTGTATGCGAAATTATTATCGCCATACCAGGCAACTTTTCTTTTAGTAATGATCTTTTTCCCGAAAATAATAGCTTCATCATTCTTCCAGGCAATGGTATCCATCAACCGATCAAAATATTGTGATGCTTCAAGGGTGTTAAACACTTTACCATAATAATTTACTACTCCATCATAAGGCAGCAGGTTTATCGTGCTATCTGGTTGAAATAATTCCATATCCTTAAGGAATAAATTTACCGCAAAGTAAGTAAGTGAACAAAGACAGAAAAATCAGGTAAATTCATTAGTCTGGGCAGCTTCCCACCCAATCATTGCTGTTTTTCTGATGCTGCCCCAATGGTATTCACCGAAATTGCCTGTTGACTGGATCACGCGGTGGCAGGGTATCAGAAATGCAACAGGGTTATCGCCAATGGCTGAACCTACAGCCCTTGATGCTTTTGGAGAATCAATCTCTTTTGCAATGGATCCATAAGTTGATAGTTTCCCCATGGGGATCTTTAACAGTGTTTCCCAAACCTTTAATTGAAAAGGTGTTCCTTTTAAATGAAGTTTCACTTTATCGGGTTTCTTCCAGTCCTGGTTAAAAACAAACATGGCGGTTTGCTGAAAGCGATCAACCAGTTGAATATAGCTGGCTTTAGGGAAATACATTTTTAATTTTTCCAGTGCAGCATCTGGTTCATCCGCAAATGCCATATGGCAGATCCCTTTTGAAGTTGAGGCCACCAGGATATTTCCAAATGGGCTTTCCGCATAACTGTAATTGATTGCCAGGTTTTCTCCACCGTTTTTATATTCTCCCGGTGTCATGCCTTCGATTTGTATAAAGAGATCATGAAGGCGTCCAGTTCCGGAAAGCCCGGTTTCGAGAGCTGTATCAAATAAAGTGGCACT